>CADCTM010000784.1:7684-8115 GCA_902805485.1 uncultured Coleofasciculus sp.
TCTGAAAAGACAGAATAATTTTTTCCGATGAATACCGCAGAACTTCAAGAGCAAGTTAAGGCATACGTTGAGCAGCTTTCACCGGATGCGTACTTGGCGGATCGAGAGCGCCAAGAGGCAATTCAGGAATTGTTAGTGTTTCCCTATTCCTATAAAAGCTAATCTTTCGGATAGACAAGTTGACCTTTTTTAACCAACTTCAAGGGGATTTTAGGATTATTAAGAGGTTCATTTTTAATTTTAATTTTTTGTTCCCATTCTTGAAATTTTTCTTCAAGAAGTTCAGGTGTAAGTCTATAAATCTGGATTAGGGTTATCGGGACTTGAACTTTGTTCAAGTCCCGTTAGATACTTTTCATCGCCGCTTCGAGCCGTTGAGCATCAGAAATGCGTTCGTCTTCTGTAGTGATTGCATCTTCAACAGGCTCCAC
>CADCTM010000785.1 GCA_902805485.1 uncultured Coleofasciculus sp.
TTGTGTGTTACCCCCTCAGCCGCCTGGGAATTAATTCCCAGGCTAATAGCTCAAGTCCTCTGAAAAGGACTGAGAATTTATGTTTGTTTTTTGATTAAATCTGGGAGTTAGTGTAAATTATTTTTAAATTTGTAGCAAAAACTACTTGCTTTTTGGAAAACAAGTTGCTACAGTTATATTGTTGCAACAGCAACAAGTTAAGAGCCAACCCTACACCGTGGAAAGTCAAGGGTTGGCTCTTGCTCCAACACACACAGCGAAGGAGACAAATTTATTATGACCGACAAATCATGCCTAAAGCCTTGGGTAGTTGCGCGTCAACTGCCGAGTTTGAAATGGCGAATTATTGCCCGTTACCGCTCTCGTGCTGATGCTGACGGACATTTGCTGTTATTGCGTCAACGTGTGCCGGATGTGCAGTTTGAAGTAATCTTTGAGCCGTCGGATTCTAAGGAGTAGGCTGGGAAGTAAACTCTTTTAGGGCTGTGTATTCTTGCCCTGAAGATCCCCCTAAATCTCCCTTTTTAAGGGGGACTAAGAACTTGATTCTCTCCCCTTATGAGGGGGGCTGGGGGGATCTTACTGAAATGCAATCACAAATAGTTTGAAAACAAGCCCCACTTCAACCCTCAAACCTACTTCAACGCGGCTTGTGCTTCTTGTGCCACTTCCTCTTTTTCATCCTTTGCCAACGCTTCCAGCAGGGGGCGAGTTTCTGTGCCGCCTAATTTTGCCAGCGCCTGCACTACTCGATAACGAATTTGCCAGTCTGAGTCTGTGACAAATTGACTTAGCAAAGATACGGCACGGCTATCGCCTAAGTCACCCAAAGAACTAATGGCTGCGGTTTGGACAAGACTAGTTGGGGAGTTGAGTGCTTCTTCCAAAAGCTCAAACGATCGCGGATCGCCTAATTCCCCTAATGTGGCAACAATACTAAACTGCACCAACCACTCCGGAGTTTGATGATAAAGCTGCTTCAAATCTTCATAAGCTTCCGTCAGCTTTAGTGCGCCCAAAGCATCGGCGGCGGCAGCTTGCACATCCGGTTCTGAGTCATTCAGGAGGCGATCGCGTAATAGGCTTAATGTCGCCTGCAAATCCTCATCTCCCAAAGTATCCAACTGGCTAACAGCCGCATAGCGAACACGAGTATTCTTATCAGTCACAGCGGGCTGAATTAACTCATATGCCACGGATTTTTCGAGCTGGCGTAGTTGATTCACCCCACTAATCCGCTTGCCAAAGTCATCTGAACTTAGCAACTGCTGCACAGATTCACGAGTAACGCTCATTATTAGTTATTTTTATTTTATTAATGGAACGAGGAAGCGGTTTTACTGGATCGAAGTCCAAGCTTCCCCAGATATTAAATCAGAAATTGTCTTACCCGCGTTGAGAAAATTGAGTACCGAACCCAATTACACCTCAAGTTCAGCCGCCATTGCCCGGACAATATCACCAGGCGTCAGGATACCAATCACCTTACCCGCCTCATCTGTCACCGCCAAACGTCGGATTGCTTTTTCCTGCATCAGCTTTGCCGCTTTTCGCAAAGGTTCATCTGGTGTTACGGTGACAGGAGCGCCGCTCATCACTTCGCCAACGGTTTGCCCCAAAGCTTTGTGCAATTCTTTCTCATGGCGGGCGGGGTTTTCCAGATAAATCACACTATCGAGAAAGATGATATAAGCGGGCGGTTCAACTCCTGTCTCCTGCCACAACAAGTCAGTTTCTGAAATAATGCCCACTAGTTTGCCTGCATCATCCACCACCGGCAAACCACTGATACGGCGATCGACAAGGATCTTGATTGCCTCCTTAAGGGGTGTTTCGGGTGCCACCATGATTGGCTCATGGCTCATAACATCAGCAACTGTTTTTGCCATAATCAGGGTTTGTAATTCTTTACTGTGTCATGAATTCATTGTAGGGAATTGCGGGGAGCAATTAGACATTCTTTAGCGCATGATGCTTGAATAATTGCTAAAATCAGCCTTTTTGTTGATTTGATAGAATGTTCCACGATAAAGACGCGCTTGTCACCCTTGCTGCCGCTGAGTTTGATACTCTAGTTAAGTTCTATGCCCAAATACTGGCGCAAGAACCAAAGCCTTATATTCCGAATGTCTATGCCCAGTTTCAGCTTTGTGGGTTGCGGTTGGGAATTTTCAAACCCCAAGCGAACCATCAAGATGAGTTTAAAAATTCCGCCCAAAGTGCCATGAGTTTATGTTTAGAAGTGGATAATTTGGAAGAAGCGATCGCTTATTTAACGAGCTTAGGATATCCACCGCCAGGAGAAATTACCACAGCTTCTCATGGTAGAGAAATCTATGCCTATGACCCCATGAATAATCGCTTAATTTTGCATCAGTCTCAATAATCCCCTGAACAAACACTTACCGCTAAGGAAAATAAGGAGCTAATTCCGCAAATACACCAAAGCTGTAGATAATCAACGCAACCCCTAACAGCTTGATAATCTTGCTATGACGCGAAGGGATTATTAATACTCTTACCCACATTGAGACAGCGGCTCCAGCGGCTAAACTCGCACTAAGTACCAGGTATGGCCATTCTGGGGTCAAGGATTGCTTCACTAACAAAGCTATGGCAAATGACACCATCAAATATTCAACAAACTGAGGTGGATCGTGCTGTATTGAAAAAATTACAATTTGCCACCAATTTCGCCAAAATCTCATTGCTCAATACTGGTTATTAGTTGTTAAGAGTTGGGTTTTTGAGAAAAAATCCCAAGCTAATTCTCAAGGATTGGATTACTCGTAGGATAGTTCAGTGTTGTGGGTTTGGCTACCCCAGCAGGCTATGAAAGGCGGGTTACTGATGATGAGTTAAGTTGTGTTGTTGTAAACAAATTAAAGCATCTTCAGTTTCAACCTGGGGAAAATGGGTGTAGAAGCGACTGACACTCCAAAATGGATCAGGTGTTTCTAGGACAATAACGCGATCGCCCCATCGCGAAAGCCAATTCATTAATCCAGCGGGTGCTACAGGCGCACAAAGCCAAATCTGAGCCGGGTTTTGTGCTTTTAATGCCAGGGTTGCTGCTGCCATTGTCATGCCTGTAGCAATTCCATCATCGATGAGAAGAGCGATTGCTCCTTGAGGATTAACCGCAGCAGGACGCCCACTTGTAAGTCTTGCCAGTTGCATTTGCGCTTTTTCTTGAGCTTCATGCAGGGCGGTTTCGAGCAAAGCGGCATTTTTTTTGTTGCTAATACGTTGTTTTGGCCATAGCACTTGCCCCTGTGATGTTACCGCACCAATCGCTAATTCTGGGTTTTGAGGTGTTGCAATTTTTTTTGCGACGACAATATCCAGAGGGCAATTTAGTTGGCGTGCCACGGGTGCAGCAACGGGAATACCGCCTCTTGGTAAGGCATAGACAATAGGTAAGGCGTCAACACCTGTAGATTTTAATTCGTTTAGATGGGAGAGAAGCGATCGAGCCAGATGCTCCCCAGCATCGGTGCGATCGCTAAACAGCGGTGCAGATGACATGGTTTCCTCCGGCACTTAAAAGCAACGTTTACCACTATCATGACTGATTTTTCTGAAGCTGCCTTGTACTTAAAGGTTAATTTTTTACAAATAAGTCCGCTCTGTTTGTTATTAGTCTCCATCGTCATCAATCCCCTTTAAAATTTAAAGGGCAAGTGCCGCTTACTCGCACTTTATGCTTCCACGGATATGACCCTAGGATTCCATGTCAAACGAAGAACAATTGAGCCTTTTTGACCAATCAGCCTTGAGTGCATCAACGTCAGGTAATGTTAATACTGAGCTAATTCCTACTGATGCCAAAATTCCGATTCTTCCCGGCACTTATGATTCAATAGTACCGATTGCCCAACATTGCAACGTTTGTCATCGCTGTGACTTAGGCGCAACTCGAACTCATGCTGTTGTTGGACGCGGCAATCCTAATGCTCCCATTATGATTATTGGGGAAGCTCCCGGTCAAAATGAAGATGAGACTGGTTTGCCATTTGTGGGGAAAGCGGGGCAACTGTTGGAAAAGATTTTGGCATCAGTAAAACTTGACACCCAGCAAGATGTTTATATCTGTAATATTGTCAAGTGCAGACCACCAAGTAATCGCGTTCCTGCCCCTAACGAAATTGCCGCTTGTAAGCCTTATTTATTAGAACAAATTCGCCTTGTAGACCCCAAAATTATTCTCCTTACAGGGGCGACGGCAGTAAAAGGGTTAACGGGGAATAAGACTGGAATTACTAAAATTCGAGGCACTTGGATTGAGTGGGAAGGACGTTTGTGTATGCCAATTCTACACCCCGCTTACTTGTTGCGAAATCCTTCACGAGAACAGGGTGCGCCCAAGTGGTTGATGTGGCAAGATATTCAGGTGGTGCGTGAAAAATTAGCTGAAATTCACGCTTAGAAACATTAGTTAGGAGGTGAAAAGCGGAGTAGGAAGAGGGAAGGATAATTTTTGCTTAAGATAATTTTCTTCTCAATTGCTGCTTTGTTTTTCCCTCGTATTGAACAAGGTAAGTTACTACAGATATTTTCTAGATATCGAGGCGCTCATTTTAGTTTCTTTAAGCCACCAAACTGACTTCGTTAGTTTTAATTTTAGGTTAATTTTTTTCTCTAAGCTTTTGCTATGGTTTCCCTTGCCCGTAAAAACCTGCTCGAAGACATTCCTCGCTTCCTGGTTGCTCAGGCAGGAATCATGTTTGCTGTTACTTTAGTTACTCTGCAAACAGGCATCTTTAATGGATTTACTCGCTCTGTCAGTCAGTTAATTCATAATGCAGATGCTGATATTTGGGTGGCTTCAGAAAGCTTGGTAAATATTGAAGTAACCTTACCAATTCCTGTATCTCATGTCCTTCAAGCTCAAAAATTGGAAGGTGTCGCACACGCTGAAGCATTGATTTTCAGTAGTGCTTTGTGGCGTCACCCCAAAGGTGAAATAACGTTTGTCAGAGTTGTGGGATTTGACCCAAATGGACAATTATTTACTCCGAAAAATATTGTAAAAGGCAGCATAGGCGAGGTCGAGCAACCTTACAGTGTCATGGTCGATACAACTAGTTTGGATTCATTGAATGTAAAAAAGATTGGCGATGAAGCAAAGATTGGTTCTTTACCTGCAAAGTTAGCTGGTTTGACCCAAGGAAACCGCTCAATTGTCTCGAATTCTTTTATGTTTACCTCCTTAGAAAATGCCAATGCTTATTTAACATCGGGTCAAACTTCTAATTTATCTTGTAAATTGCCATCCGGTTCTCAAGACTTGATTTGTACTAACACTTACTCCCGCACTCCTCAGTCTGCTAATCCTGCCCAACCGCCTCCTAAACCCAAGGCATTAGTCGCATCAGACTTGATTACTTATGTACTAATTGAAGCGAAACCTGGGCAAGATTTACAAGTTCTGAAGCAGAAACTTGAAGCCGCTTTACCTAATAGTAAAGCCTATACGGGTGCTGAGTTGACTCAGAAGAATCAAAACTTTTGGTCAAGGCGAACAGGAATTGGATTTGTTCTTGGTCTTGGTGCCGGTGTGGGTGTAATTGTTGGTGTAATTATTGTTGGTCAAATTCTTTATTCTTCTGTATCTGACCATCTTAAGGAATTTGGTACGCTTAAGGCAATCGGTGCATCTGATTGGGTAATTTATGGTGTGATTGTTGAACAGGCGCTGTGGATGTCGGTTCTTGGTTATATTCCGAGTATGCTCCTTTGCTATGGTGTGGCGATTTGGGCAGCAACGAAGGGAATTTTAATTTTAATTACGCCTGTTTCTGCGATCGCAATTTTAGGCTTGACAATAACGATGTGTGTTGCCTCGGCAATTTTTGCAATCCAAAAAGTTACACGCCTCGATCCAGCAATGGTATTCAAGGCGTAATAAGTTATTTGCTTGCAGTTTTAGCGAAATAACTGAGGGTAAATTTGTCGCCACGCGAAGACAGAAAAGACACTAATCCACAACAGTAACCAAAGCAGTTCTAAAAACCAATAACTTGGTAATCCTAAAGGTAAGCGCAACAAGTCAACAAGGGATGATAGGGGCAAAATCCCCGCTACCTGACCAAGTACTGACGGTAGGGTAGTTCGAGGAAAGTAAGTACCACAAAGGGTAAACATGGGAACAACAAATAAGAAAATCGGTACATTAATTTGGTCAATTGTCCGCACGCTTCCTGCGGTAAATAGTCCCATCACACCAAAAAGCAGGGTACCTAAAATAATTAGGGGTAGTGCGATTAGTAAGTACCAAACTGGATAAAGTCCCCAGATAACGGTAACGATACTGGTTAGAAAACCTGCGATTGTTCCTTTCGTTGCTGCCCAAAGCCAATCACCCAAGAATACTTCTGTAAAACTTAACGGTGCGGTTAATAAACCTTGCCAAGTTTTTTGATAACTGAGGCGGAGAAAACTGCCGAAAGACCCTTCAAAAAAGGATTGAAATAATACCCCGATCGCAATCATTCCTGGGGCGATAAACTTTAAATAGGGAACCGTTTGACCGTTATAGAGTACATCTCCTACAAGCGGCGTTAAACCATAGCCAAAGGCAACGAGATAAATCAACGGTTCAGAAAGCGGGGGCAAACTATTTACAAGCCAAGTTTTTTGATAAACTTTAGCGTGGCGATGCCAAACAGAATACACTCCCCAAGGTGTTACTGAAATGCGTTTCATTCTAATGATGTCCCGGTAAGTCGTAAGAATACATCTTCTAGATTGGTACGGCGGCGCGTTAGACGTTCGGGTGCAAAAGTACTTAGTGTTTCCCACAATTGTTGATGGTTATCAACTGGTAAACCAATCAGGTAGCTGCTACCAAAAGGTCGATACCAAGTTGCCGCTTTCTGTGCGAGTTGTTGCAAGGTTTGTTCAGGGACGCCCTCAATTTCTACGACTTCTCGACCAACTGTTCGTTCAATCAATTCATCTGGAGTCCCTTGGTCGATCATTTTGCCTTGTTGGAGTAGGATAAGGCGATCGCATAATCGTTGCGCTTCATCCATATAATGAGTCGTCAACAACACTCCACAGCCTTTTTGTTTGAGCTGACTCACTAATTTCCAAAAATCCTGCCGCGCATCTGGATCTAGTCCCGTTGTTGGTTCATCCAGAAACACAACTTGCGGGTTGTTAATCAAAGCGCGTGCCAACACTAAACGCCGCTTCATCCCGCCAGAAAGTTCATCAACGCGGTTACTGGCAAACTCTTGCAGTCCCACTTGCGCGAGTAATTCCCCGGCAATATTTCGTGCTGCTTTGCCTGTAATGCGGTAGTGATGGGCAAAGTAAACCAAGTTTTCAAAAACCGTAAAATCCGGGTCGAGATTGTCTTCTTGGGTAACAATTCCCATCGAGGCGCGCACTAGTCGCCCTTGAGATTGGACTTGATGTTGCCCCAATTGCACAAATCCGCGACTGGGAACGACAGCACCGTACAACATTCCGACGGTTGTCGTTTTTCCTGCCCCATTTGGACCCAAAAGTCCGAGAATTTCCCCTGAATTAAGAGTAAAGTTGATGCCTTGAACAACCTCTCGCGAACCGTAGGTTTTCCATAGGTCATAGACCTTCAGCGCCATCGGTTCCCTGATTTGGTGCTTTGGAGATGCAAGTCTCATAAATTTTTAGTTAGCAGCAATTAGCTGTTAGCTTTTTATAGTGTAATACATTTTGTAGTTTATGATTAACATAACGGCTTGAACCTCACCCGATTGGGTGATAAAAAACGTAAGCGCCTGATTTTAACCAAAGTTAGCTCCTTAAAAACCCGCAAAAGTGGGTTGAGCAATAACTATGTAAAACCAGACGCTAGCTTGTAACTAGTTAAATTTTAAATGAGGATACTGACATTTACAGCACTTTTCAACTCAAACAAGCTCCAGAAAATCGTCGTTTGGGCGTGTTTTTGACATGAAAAAGTTTATTTGAATCCAAGGGTGATTCTAAACGAGTGCCACACTTTTATGTACTCGCGCGAACTTGCACACTTGCGATAAAGTTACTTGCCAGTAACCTTTTCCACGATGTCTTTAGCACCTTCTACTAAAGGGTTTCCACCGGAGTTTTCTTTTTT
>CADCTM010000786.1:0-4074 GCA_902805485.1 uncultured Coleofasciculus sp.
GATTCAAACTCTAACTACTAGGCAACCTCAACAAGTTGCATAATGCTGTTTTAAAAGCTAATAAGAGTTTCTACTGTTGAAGTATCAACAACTTATCAGTTTTAAAAAACCTATGACCCCGATTGAATTTTTAGCAGCAGTCCCTCTTATCGCTTTTTTTAGTTTTATTTGGGGAGCATTGCAGACTGAAGAGGTTAATGCCAAAGCTTACAGGCAAGACAAGTCTAACCAATGGATTGAAACAAGAACCAAGATTAGCAAGCCGAAATACCCCGATCTGTTTGAACCTGTTTTACCAGATGAGGCTAACAAATAAACTGATTGCTGGCAGCAAGGATTTCTACTAATTCTCTTGAATCCTTGCTACCAGTACTCGACAAGATTGCAAAAGTCTCTTAATACCCACAGCCTAAATGAGGCTATACAAACTAAGCTCACCTATCGCGCTTGCGCTGCGTGTAGCGTACTACACGCGCTAAAACGCTTTATTTGTAACCGAATCTTTGAAACAAAACCAAGCTTTGACGCTCAATCTCTCGTTTCCATTAAAATTATAATAAGTAATGTTAAGAAGTATAAAGACTAAACGATGCCCAGTAGTCAAGGCAGCAATCGGAAATCTCGCGTAGTTGTAATTGGCGCAGGAATTGGCGGTTTAACGGCTGGGGCACTCCTGGCGCGTCGAGGCTACCAAGTATTAGTTCTTGACCAAGCGCTTGTGCCGGGAGGATGTGCTTCCACCTTTAAGCGTCGCGGGTTTACGTTTGATGTCGGTGCAACCCAGGTTGCGGGTTTGGAACCGGGAGGCATCCATAAGCGGATTTTTGATGAATTAGAAGTTGACTTACCTGCCGCCATGCCTTGCGACCCCGCTTGTGCGGTAGTTCTCCCTGGTGAAACCGAGGCGATTAATGTTTGGCGCGACCCCCAAAAGTGGAAAGAAGAACGAATGCGGCAGTTTCCCGGCAGCGAGCCGTTTTGGCAACTGCTAACGACGCTATTCGATGCTAGCTGGAAGTTTCAAGCGCGTGACCCAGTGTTGCCACCCCGTAGTTTGTGGGATTTGTGGCAGTTGGCGTCTTCGGTTCGTCCTGATACCTTGATTACCCTACCTTTTACTTTCATGACTGTGGGGGATGCTTTGCGGGTATATGGACTGTATGAAAATCAGCGTTTGCGGACGTTTCTGGATTTGCAACTGAAGCTTTATTCCCAGGTGGATGCGGATAACACGGCTTTGCTTTATGCAGCGACGGCGCTGGGTGTGTCTACGGAACCGCAAGGGCTATTTCATCTTAAGGGTAGTATGCAGGTATTAAGCGATCGCTTAGTAGAAGCGCTGGAAAAATACGGCGGTAAACTCCTGATGCGTCATACCGTTGAACAGATTGGAATATCGGGAAATAAAGCAACAAGTGTGACGATTCGCTCTTCAAAAACTGCTGAAGTTTGGACAGAATTAGCGGATGAAGTCGTTGCCAATGTCACTGTCCAAAACTTGGTTAAGTTATTGGGGGCAAAGGCTCCTCTTGGTTATAAAAATCGGGTGGAAAAATTGCCGCCAGCATCGGGCGCTTTTGTGATTTATCTCGGTGTTGACCAAAGTGCAATTCCTGCCGGATGTCCGCCACATCTTCAGTTTTTGTACGACTATGAAGGAGAAATTGGCGAGAATAATTCGTTATTTGTCTCTGTTAGTCATCCCGGAGATGGCCGCGCCCCGCAGGGGAAAGCAACAATTATTGCCTCGTCTTTCACCGATGCCCAAATGTGGTGGCAGGGTTCTAAGGAAGATTACGACAAGCTAAAGCAACAATATACAGAAGAAGCGATCGCACGTTTGAGTCAGTATTTTTACTTGAAACCTGAAACCATTATCCATCAAGAAACGGCAACTCCTCGCACGTTTGCTTACTATACAGGTCGTGACCAAGGCGTTGTCGGCGGTATTGGTCAACGAGTACCGACGTTTGGTCCCTTTGGTTTTGCGACTCGGACACCAATTAAGCATTTATGGTTAGTAGGCGACTCAACTCATCCCGGTGAGGGGACGGCGGGTGTAAGTTATTCAGCACTTACGGCGGTGCGACAAATTGAAGTGTCTTCTTGATCATCCTTACAAGGATGATCAAGGTAACTTAAAAAGTGAACGTTGTCCTCAGCGTACCAATAACCGCGTCTGGGTTATCATCATTTTGATTAGGCGCAGTCACCCAAATCACCCCTGGAGTAACCGAGATATTATTATTCAGCTTGTATTTATAGAAGGCTTCAAAGTGCCAAGCATTGTCACGACTAAAGCCTCTAACCGGACGAATGCCAGGACTCAGCCCTCTGAGAGTCGGTTCAACGCCTGCAAACAGACCCAAAACATTACCTTCCTTACCCAAGTCAGAAAAAGCTATTCCACCGCCATAAGTCCAAATATCAGCTTTTCCTTGACCAATCAGGATGGCATTGGTGTAAGCCCCAAAGCCACTAAGTGAAATCTTGTCGGTTAAACGGAAAGCGGCTTCTAATCCGTAGGAGTTAGTCACTACTGGTGTCTGGGGTCGCAAACCTCTTGAACCTAGAGAGAGGAATGTACTGGGATTGTTTGCCGCAGTAGTACCAACTACGCCAAAACCATTAGTAAAAGTACCAGTAGCCTGGTTAATGACTGCCCGCCTACTTTCTCCTATATCGAAAATCGCGGTACCGGCATTGTGATAACCGTGTACGAAAGTTGCACCAATACCGAAGCGATCGCCTAAATTAACATTAAGCTGCCCCAAGGCGGCAAAATTTCCATCAAAAAGCCCTGCTTTCTCTCTTGGATCATTCGCACCAAAAGATCTCGATCCAGCCAAATAACCGACAGTTAGGGTACTGGGTCCCAAAATACTCGTTAAAGGACCGACGCCAAAACTAACCGCAGCACCCGCGCCGCCGCCAATACGATAGATGGGGCTTTGGGAAGCTAAGGTGGAGAGGGCGCCATTACCACCATCGTCGCCGTCATTAAAGTAAGGATGGAGGACAGGGGCATAGTCAACATGACGACCGCCGGTAGCAAAAAGCGCAATTTTTGAGCTACCAAAGTTGAAGTTATATGCCAACTTATCTAAACCAACATTGTTGTTGGTTCTGCCGCCGACGTCAAAGGTTTGTTGTCCTTCACTTAAAGATAAAGCGCGAGCTTGGCTTATTCTTGTGCTAAGGAAATTCGCATTACCTGCCGCGATCCGAGTTATTAAGCGGTCTTTGCCACTAAAGCTGGTATTAAAGGTTAGCCGCACTCGGTCTTGCAATACAGTGTTGTTGGAAATCGGTTGATTAAATTCATCTGTCAAGGCAAAGATTGCTTCCCCTTGCAGTTTTGTTGTTGTGGAAAATTGGCGTGATTCTATGAATGCGACTCGCCCATCAAGCTTATCGATTCTTGCTCCTATGGTTGTTAGTTCGGTGCGGAATTCATTAACTAAACGTTGTAAGGTTTCTAAGTCTTGCTTCCGCACAAAGTCTGCGGTACTAGAGGCAATTAGTCGCTCTACTTGATTTAAGCAAGCATTTAATCCTGCGGCAAATTCAAAACGACTGGTTGCACGATTGCCTCTAAATGTGCCATCTGGGTATCCGGCAATGCAACCATAGCGTTCGACAAGACTTCGCAGTGCTTCATACGCCCAGTCCCCTGGTGAAACGTCCCGCAGTTGTGAAACGTTGGTGACTTGATCCATTGCGTTGGTTTCAACTGGAGTTGGTGTATTTGTCGATTTGGTTGCTTCTTGAGGCGTATTTGCTAATACTGAGGCTTGTGTTGGTTGATTTTGTTTGATGCTGGGGGTTTGAGGTGTTGTTGAGTTGGTATCAGTTGGAGTTAATGTTAAGGTTTCTTGAGCAGTCGCCGTAGTAGCCCATAGAAGTACAGGGTAGTGCCACGGAAGTAATGATAATTGCTAGAGTAGGAGCAGTTCTTGTTGTGAGAGTGATTTCTCATGCCATCTTGTCCTAACTGTACGTCGGCTCAAGCCGTCAAGAATGGTCGCATTCACACTGGCAAACAACGCTTTAAGTGTCTGGAGTGTGGACACA
>CADCTM010000786.1:4084-8104 GCA_902805485.1 uncultured Coleofasciculus sp.
TCGCCGTAGTAGCCCAGAGAAGTAGAGTAGTTCCGATCAAAGCTGGGATCTGGATTGCACCGAAGCTGATTTTGAACATTATTCATGTTCCTCACACAATTTTTAGGATTATATGATAGTGAGATATGTATCAACCATAAGATTTAATAGTTTTTGAGGTGTCAACTCTTGGGAATATAGAGCTTTTGGCACTTTGGGCGAAACCTGAAAAAATACAGGATCGCGATATGCGATCGCGATCCTCAGAGAACCAAAAGCTGAAAATTTTTGACCTTTCCCACAACGCGAGTGAAGTAGTTTGGTTAATTCCCCAACAAAATTTTACAGATTGTATAAATTGTTACCAAAAATCCTACTACCTATTTCTCCACTGGATGACAATAGAGAATAGCGGCAAACGTTGTGTTTTTGTCAGAAAGAACGGAGACTCACCGATGTACGTCTATCGCACCTCTGGATTCAACGAAAAGGCAGAGCTTTACGGGATACAGGCTCGCATTGATGACTTGTGTGCTGAACTACAGACCCAACGAATTGATGAGGTGCAAGCACGTTTTGAGCGAGTTTATCCCTACTTAAAGCGTCGAACCCTCAACCGCAGACTAATTGCTCGTATCCTTAGGGTTGATAACGAGCAAGTTTTGTGCTTGCTTGATATCTTTAAACGCGGCGATAACGACTACGAACAGTTTCTTGAAGCACCCGTAGAGTATGGCAAAAGCTCTCTGGAACCGCAGCTAGACGAACAACGCCTCCAAGAATGGCTCACCCTTGAAAAATTGAAGCAGCACCAAGTGCAACAACTCCCAGAACTACCATCAGAAATGCATCCCTGGCTAGAACCACCGGGTTGGGAAATGGAAACGCTGACAGAGGACTGGGTAATTTATGAAAGCGAAGAATGGGTGACGCGGTTTAGAAACAGTGAAATATTTGATAATTGGGAAACTTATTATCAAATTATTTGCAAAATTCGCGACGAAAGTATTCGGAGTTCCGAGGTTTCCGGTTTAACTAATGTTAAGCTCTGCGAGTTGAATAACCATTATGTTCTCTACAGCCACTTGGAAACGGTTGACCCTGTTGTTGGTGGCGTCTTATTTCTTTTAGCACCTTTTGAGCGCAAGCCATTTCATCAAGAAATTGTTGAAGTGGGTCAAAGAAGTGCCTTATTTGATGATGCTTCTCAACAGGATACTCACGCTTGGATGCAGAGTGATGGAAATGCACAACAATACCTGTCTTCCCATGCCACACTTCCCGATCCACCTGGGGCAAATATTGCGCCTTATAATATTCTGGCAGGGCAATTAAGTTTGGGTGATTTAACACCTTTTGCACGACGTTCTTATCCTGTCTATCTCTTGGCAGATGAGCAAAGTTGGCTGGCAATTGAACGGGGGAAAGAAGCAAATCTTGCGCTTTCAGCAGAAGAAGAACAGATTCTTAAGTCAGTTTCAACTTCAACACCTGGTAACAGTTCGTTGCCTTTATTTATTAATGGACGCGCGGGTAGTGGCAAGTCTACCATGCTGCTTTATTTGTTTGCGGATTACTGCTACCGGAAGTATTACGATAAGCAAGGACGGCGGCGTAGCGAACCGCTTCCGGGTGAGCCGTTGTTTCTGACTTACAATGAGCGGTTACTAGAGGTAGCAAAAGAGGGCGTAACCACACTTCTTTCCTCTCATCACCGATTTGTTGCCGAGAGAAGTCAAGGAGAGAAAATTGAGCAAATTGATCACTTCTTTCAACCGTTCCAAAAATTCTTGTTTGGCTTGCTTCCGGTGTCAGAACGATCGCGATTTGAGCTGGAAAAGTACATTTCTTTCCATCGCTTCAAGCAATTATATCAAGGGACTACTCCTTTAGAAACAAGGCTTATTCCCTCGCTTCACCTTCCCCAAGCACGGCGCTACTCCCCAGAAATTTGCTGGCACGTTATTCGCAGCTTTATTAAAGGTTATGGTCTTGAGGAGCAGATGACTCCAGAAGATTATCAAGAAGAAGTCCCGCGGAAAGAACGCACAATTTCTCTGGAAAAATTCCAAGGCATTTACGATACTATTTGGGAGCGTTGGTATAAGCGCCTTACTAAAGAGCAAGGCTACTGGGACGACCAAGATTTAATTGCTAAAGTTCTTGAACTTAAATGCTATCGTCCTGATTACACGGCAATTTTTTGTGATGAAGCTCAAGATTTCACTAGATTAGAGCTTCAGGTAATTATGCGGCTGTCAATGTTTTCTCAATATCATTTAGGATATCAGCCGATTCAAAGTTTACCTTTTGCCTTTGCCGGTGATCCTTTCCAAACATTAAATCCAACGGGTTTCCATTGGTCTAGTGTTCAGGCGGTATTTGATGCAGAAGTAATTACAGCCTTAGATCCCGCTGATCAATTAAAGTTAGCGATTAATTTCCAGGCACTGAGTTTTAATTATCGCTCTACGCCGCCGATTGTTCAAGTTACGAATTTAATTCAACTGTGGCGTCATGTGCTGTTTGATATTCATGAACTTCAACCTCAAACGGCATGGCATCAAGGGAATTTTCCTCAGCCACAAAAGTTTATTCTCAATCAGAATATTAATACGGAGGTCTTGGCAGATTATATAAAAGACACGATCATTATTGTGCCTTGTGAAGAAGGTGAAGAAGCCGATTATGCTAAAGCCGACGAAGTGCTTTCTGAACTTTTTTCGGCGTCGTCAGAAACAGAACCCCTTAAGAATGTTTTAAGTGCAATTGCGGCTAAAGGGCTAGAGTTTAAAAAGGTTATTCTTTATAAGTTTGGCGAAGAATGTAACCAAAGTGTTTGGAATTTGAAGGGCAAAAGTACAGACCAACGAGTTAAGATAGAATACTTTTTTAATAAACTTTATGTTGCCGCGAGTCGGGCAACTGAGCATTTGTTTGTGGTAGATTCGGAAAAAGGCGATCGCCAATTATGGCAATATGCTAGTGATGAAGCGCTATTACAAGTTATGCTAAAGTTTTCCCGAAACCGAGAGCATTGGGAAAATAGCGTTCAAACTATCAGCACAGGGACTCCAAAAACTGTTCAACAACTGCGGGAAGATGACCCCCAAGCGATTGCCCAAGAGTTTGAAACCAAGGGCTTAAATTCACAAAATCCTGGATTACTCAGACGGGCAAAGCAATTTTACAACGACTTGGGTGAGCTTGATAAATCTAACTTTTGTGAAGCTTGGGCACTTAAGTTTGAAGAGCAATTTTTAGAAGCCGGCAATCGTTTTCTTGAGTTAGACAAGTCAGAAGAAGCTTGGGAATGTTTCTGGCAAGGGAGGTGCTGGTTAGAGTTAGTTCATTGGTACAATCACCATCCAGAAACTCAGACAGCGGAACGTGCTATTGCTACTTTTATGGCTGCCGAACCGCAGGATTTAGATGCGATGATTAATTTTACAACATTTGTTAGTAACTATTCAGAAAAACAACTAATAATTCATAAGCAATGGAGCCAAGCTATAGCCGAGTATGCGAACCGCCTTGCCGCCCTCCTAAATGTTCCAAATATTAACTCGGATACATGGCAAAAATTCGGGGAAGTTTTGGATATTTTTAAGACGCAAAACGGTACTACTTTACCAGAACCGAATGAACTTTATCAATTAGCGGCTGAGTGCTTTTACCGTGCTGAAAACTATGACCAGGCGGTACAGAATTGGGAAGCAAATAATGCAACTCAAAAGCCTGAGTATAACCGTGCAAAAGCAAACTTACTGGGGATTCCTGATGGTTTAGAATACTTAGCACAAGCTGGGGAATATGACAAGATAATTGCCGAATGGGAACAGGCGGGAAAACCCCGCGATCGCTTATGGATTCAATCCGTTGCACCAGCTTTAGAAGCCAAGACTCTGCACCAACAAGCTTTTGTTGTTTATATTTGGTTAAATGAATTAGCGAAAGTCAAAGAATGCTTTGAAACGGCAAGCCAAGGCACACCTCAAATTAAGCTTTTCGCTGTACTTCTCCAATATTTTTATCGTCATA
>CADCTM010000787.1 GCA_902805485.1 uncultured Coleofasciculus sp.
TAAACTGTTTCACCTGATCGGGTTTATTGCCATCCCCATAGCTAAACTCCAACGTGCGATAAGTATCAAAACCCTGTAGAGCATTAACACTGGCATCCCAGACATTGACGCGACAAGTCAGCACCACCCGCGCATCGGCAACCCAACCTGTGAGTTCTTCCCTGATTTTGGCTAAAGCTTCAACAGGTGAGGGTGCTGGCATTTCATCCACCCCATCCAACAACAGCAACACTTCACCACTGTTAAACAGTTTGGCTAATTCTTTCTCTAATTCTGGAGTGACATCAATTGCTTCAGGTGAGATAAATGGAAGCGCGTCTTTGAGCCACTTCTCGCGTAGGTATTGTTCTAAGCTTTTCTCTCCCAAGCTTCCCAAAGATATCCAAATTGGCAAATATGGGAGGTTTTGGCAAAATGCGATCGCTTCCAGCAGAGTCGTTTTCCCTGCTCCCGGTTCGCCAATAATGGCGATGCGTTTACCTTCGCTTTTGCTTTGTCCCTGCTGAATGACTTGCTCTAAAAAATCATCATGTTCATACGTCTTGATGATTTCTTCTCTAGTTGGCTGGAAGAAGCCCGAACCTTGCTCTGGTGCAAGGGAGAAATCGCCGCTACGTATAGACTGATGTCTGCGCTCCACTAATCCTAGAGGGACATGAACATTTAATTCAAACCCCATCAGAGTAACTTGTCGTCTGAGGTTCTGTTTCTGAGCCTCAAGCATATCGCAGCAGACTTTTTGCCAGTAGTAGTCGATAGTAGTTGTCTCAGACTCAGGCTGACTAAGTGGCTTAACGACTTTGTTTACATCAATGTCTAACTCTTCACAAATCCAAACAAATATCTGACGGCTAATGCTTTGCCCCTTGAGAAATCGTCCTATCGGCTGGCGTGTAACTGTACACTGATGAACCTCACTCAGCTTATCTGCTAAAGCATCTTGAGACGAATACTTACACCTAAAAGCTTCCTGGGCTATTTTGATACCTTCTTCGCATAACTGAAGCGAGTTAGACATATTAGTTTGGGATGCTAGGTTTCATATATCGATTCTGTAGGGGCGAAGCATTCGGAGAACTATCTATCGAGTAATCTGCAATCTCTGTAGCCGAATGCTTCGCCCTGTCGGCTGTGGGGAGCGAAGCATTCGGATATAAAAATCTTGGTTGAACAGCCAAGTTAATTGCCCGAATGCTTCGCCCCTACATCATTTACTTGGTTGAATTTTAATACATCGCTTTTAGCGATTCTTTAACTAATACACGATTAATACATACCTAAT
>CADCTM010000788.1 GCA_902805485.1 uncultured Coleofasciculus sp.
CCTCAAATCCTCGCAGCAGGAGTTCCAGGCTGATACTTGGGTACACCTTTTGGAACTTCCCAGTACCTTTAGTTTTGACGAAGCACTGTTACTTTGTCAGGTATCAGAGGATCAGTGGGCAGCGTGGATTCCCAATCATGGGGAAGCGGTGCTACACACCCGTCAATTTTGCGCTCGCTTTTAGATGACTTAGGTGCAACTCGAGTTTTGAACTATGTTAACCGCAACCCAAACCATTGAACTTTGCTCTACAGACCTCGACAAAGAGGTTGTTCATTTGCTCAATTATGCAAGAACTAAGCTACTGACCAAGATGCCACGACAGCTAAAAATGACATCCTACCTCCGACTCTGTTGCCTCACCATTCGCAAGCTGCGCCAGAAGCCGGGATTAGCAGGCAAGCCTAGCCTAAACGAGGCATTTGACGATTCCTATTCGCATTTACTGCAAACACTTTGTAATCACAATCCTGAATGGTGGAGGCATTGCTGGAGCAGCGATCGCGGCATCCTTAAATCTGATGATCCAACGCTCGACAAACTACTACAACCGCTGGAGTATTTCGTCGAAATCTACACTTGCAAGTACTCAAGCAATCAAAAGCCACCTTAAACAGCAACATAAGATGAGCTACAAGAGTTCGACCCTTGCCTGATTTAGGCTGCAATTTGAGCTTGATGACACACCAATGGATTCTCAGACATTGACTGGCAAATACCAGAAGTCAGCGGATATTACCAACCCCTTGTGGTAGCGCGTAAATATTGAAGAGGAGTACATCATGATTACCGCATTAGTTCAATTCAACCTGTCCACTCCCCTAACTGGTAACGAGGTTGAAGAAGACTTTGCCAATCTTGCGCCTAGGCTCCGGGAAGTACCGGGCTTGATCCGGAAATACTTCTTGGTATCCGAAGATGGCAGGATGGCTGGGGGCGTTTACCTATGGGAATCTAAAGCAGCTGCAGAACGCCTCTACACCGACGACTTTAAAAAATCCATTATCGAGCGATATGGCTCTGAACCATCGGTAACTTACTTCGAGAGTCCGGTAGTGGTTGATAACCTAGTGGGCGAAATTATCAAAGACTGGTAAATAAGGAACGCCATACGAGGCTTTGTTAACATTTTTAGAAACCCATATCACCAATTGTTAGCCAAATATCAACGAGGTGAACTAGCAGGTAGAACCTCAAGCTTCTGTGCTAGTTCAACTGGGGCTGATTGATGTGGCTGCCTTACCGTTGTGGGTGCTGCAAGTGCTGAAAAGGT
>CADCTM010000789.1 GCA_902805485.1 uncultured Coleofasciculus sp.
ACGTTTCCCGTTTGAAAGCCGGTGACCAAGTCTATGGCGGAACTATCGGCGGCACCTATGCCGAATACATTGCGCTGGAAGCGGACCAGGTTGCCAGAAAGCCGCACAACCTGACGTTCCAGGAGGCCGCTGCCTTGGCTATTCCTGTCCATACTGCCCATCTGTTCTTGGTTGAGCAGGCCAAGTTGCAGGCGGACCAACGGATACTGATTCAAGGCGCGGCTGGCAGCGTAGGACAGGTGTTCGTGCAAGTGGCCAAAATACTTGGTGCTTACGTAATTGGAACAGCATCCGGCGAAGGCATTAGCCTGCTGAAGTCATTAGGCGCGGATGAGACGATTGATTATAAGCAGCAAGATTTTACCCAAATAGTAAAAGATGTCGATATCGTTATCGATCTCGTCGGGGGCGAAACCCAGGAAAAATCTTTTGCAGTACTCAAAAAAGGCGGCTTATTATTAAGTGCGTTTGCGCCTCCTTCGCCGGAGCTAGCCAGCAAGCACGGGGTCCGCGCTCGGTTTGTCGAAGGCCTGCCGACTCTTAAACAATTGGAATTTGGGACCGACTTGATTGAACACGGTAAAGTTATTCCCCGGATTGTCAAAGTGATGAAACTGGAAGAAGCCGCCGCCGCGCAGCAACTAGTTACAGACGGCGGGTTAAATGGTAAAGTAGTGCTGACAATTGACTGATTGTTTTGCCCTAGTCAGGGTTTACAATGTGCCACTTTGTTAGCTCTACATTCATCGCTTCACAAAGCGGAGGCTCCGTTAATCAGCGTTATAAATTTTGAAGACATCAAACGCTTGCTCGACGATAAACCCCCAAAACTATTCTTTTTTGCACTAAAATAAGTACAGGCAAAGTAGTGAGATTCGCAAAGTATCTAAAACAAATTACTAACGGAAAAGGTTATTAGGTGTAACAAAACATATAATAAGACAAAGAAAAAGAAGTCCGGCCACCAACATGAGGTTTGCTGTAAGGCTGAACGTTGGATCAATCAACATTTTATCGCTATCAACTTTGGTTTGGACTGGACCAACATCGCTGAGTTTTCGTTACTTAAATTGTACTTGTATAACTTTATTTAGCAGCGGTTTCAGTTTTAACGAGCAATAAATTCCAGACCTGCAGCTAGTCCTGGCCCTTGGCAAAAATAATCACAAAGTTATTGCCGACTTTCAACACGGTATCTTTACCATTTAACCCGCCGTCTGTAACTAGTTGCTGCGCGGCGGCGGCTTCTTCCAGTTTCATCACTTTGACAA
>CADCTM010000790.1 GCA_902805485.1 uncultured Coleofasciculus sp.
CTCGCTTGGTCAAGCTGCATTTCTAAGGCAGAGAAGCCTCTATTTCCTGTATATGGTTCGTATTTAGTAAGATCTAATCCAGCCGTATCGGTAATTGGAACGTTGGCGACATAGGTAAAAAATGCTTTTTTCAGTTGTCCACTGATCGGATACCAACCCGCTGTACCGCCAGCGTTTCCACTCGCGCATCGTTTTATTTGGCCGTCATTTTGGGGAAGCGCTCTTGCTTCTGTAGTTCCTCTGGCCCGCTTGTCATCTACCCCATCTGGTACAGGATTTCTAAAGTAGATGCCGTAAAGAGTATAGGTATCAAACTTACCATTATTATCAGTATCAACCGGAAACTGCCAAGCTGTTTTTAGCTGTTTAGCTTCATCGCTAGCTGGAGCTGTCTCAAACTGCCCAACCAGCTTAACCTGAGTCTCATCCCCAAACGTATACTCAGGATCTTCAAGAACCTCAGCGATGTTGTTTTCGGGAGGGGTGTTGCCTTGAAGTTCGGTTTCATCTGTTGAAAATAAACGCTCGATTTTCGCCCTAGCACGATCAAGCGCGGGGGTTGCCGCTTTTAATACAGCTTGATCCACCCGGACGTTACTAGCATTCTTACTGCGATCAAATGAGCGAATCATAATCGCCGTGGTAAGCAGCGTCACGACAAGGATCACCATGACGACGGTGGGAAGCACAAAACCAGCTCGACTCAGGCGCGATCGGCGTTTGAAGATTAGTAAACTTCGCAAAAGCCAGTTTACGCCGGCTTTCGTGACAGCATCAAAAAATCGCCAAATTTGTTTAATCAGACGCGGGACAAAATTATTTGATTTCTTGCGAGTTGACATAGTGACTCATCTGTCAAGCGTTTAGTAGTCCTGAGATTTAAGAGCAAGGCTTGTGCCTTAAGAGGTTTTGCAGTCCGTCTGCTTGCCAAGTGATGCTCTTCGTCGCAAACCCTTACTTAGCAAAAAGTTCTGGGTGAGCAATCGCTGACTCTATCGTACCCACTTGACTGGAAAAACTTATCACTGTCCAAAAAAATATCAAAGCCGCCTTATAATTTGGTGCTTTGTCAAGCATCCGTGAATTACCAGGCGACTAGAAGTTCGGATTACTATGAAGAATCCAAAGTCCCCAAAGTTGGGGGATTTAGGGGGCAAGCTCACCCATGACATCAACCACAGGAAAAATTAAAAGTTTTTAACCCGTAGACATCAGTTTCCTCTTTGTAGGCGCGACAGGAAGTCGCGACACATCGTAGTAAGTCTAAAAGCGATTCAGGTCAATCCCTGCTGCCTTCGCCATCGCTTGCAAACCATTTTTTTCAATCGTCTTAATCGCTTTCGTGGAAAGCTGCAACCTTACCCAGCGATTGCCTTGCGCCCACCAAACTCGCTTCCATTGCAGGTTAACTTCTTGTAGCTTCTTGGTACGGCGGTGAGAGTGAGAAACGGCATAGGCATTATTTGCCTTTTTGCCTGTCATTTGGCATTTACGAGACATGAGTTTACTTCCAGATAGTAGTCCGTCATCCATCATATCTTTAACCTTCCCGTACCGGTGTTTCGGCGGTACGTCTAGATAATCAGGATGCGGTGATTTTCAATAATCAATCACTTCAATTTCATTGAGTTGAGCGATCGCAATATCGGCTGTTTCCAGATGTGCTGCTGCGGGTGTCCCCCAACAAATCCCTATACAACCCGCCGCACCCGCACGTTTTGCCATCTCAATGTCCCCGCCCGAGTCTCCCACCATCAAGGTTGAAGCCGGTGCAACTCCTAGGGTTTGGCAAGCTTGGAGAAACAGCGCTGGATCGGGTTTACTTGGTCCCTCGTCAACGCCTTGTTGTAACTTAATGTAAGGTTCGAGTTCATGTCGCTTGACAAAAGCTTGGACTCGTGCTGTTCTTGCAGCAGAAAGAATCCCCAAGATCAGACCTTTTTCTGAAAGGATTTTCAGGACTTCTAAACTGCCAGCAAACAGGGGAGAAGTGTTGGCATCTTCTTTAAGATAGCGGTCTGCTTCTTCAAAGGCACTTTTAGCGATCGCTAATGCCTCCAGCCAACCCCGTCCTGTTTCCGCAACATAAGCCGCAGCGGCAATTTCACATTCCCGACGGCTACCTACTGCCATTAAACCTGTGGGGTCTAAGGTATTGCCATTGATGCCAAATGCCATCAGTAGCGGTTCTCCAATACCAGGAATTTGGGCATCAATCAAACGCGATCGCCTTTGTCCTAATTCTCTCAAAAAAACTTGTGAATCTTCTAACGTGCCATCTTTATCAAAAATGACCGCCTGAATATTAGGAAACGTGACATCCCGACAACGAATTGTAACCAAGTGCAACTATCCCACTCCATAATCACAGCAACAAAAAAGAGGGATAGCCCCTCTTCTGCCAATATTTGCTTAACTCTAGTAGATAGCGATCGCCTGGAAGTTATTAATCTTCGACAGCAGCAACGATATCTTCTTCCGCAACTTCAGCTTCCGCTTCCGGTTGGGCAGCGACTTCAACATCAGCTTCCGCTTCCGGTTGAGCAGCGACTTCAACTTCAGCTTCCGCTTCCGGTTGAGCAGCGACTTCAACTTCAGCTTCCGCTTCCGGTTCAGCTTCGCTAGCAGGTTGCTGTTGTGCCCGCATTTTTTCCCGATACTTCTCCGCCATTTCTTCTGCTTTGTCGTACACCAGATCACGGTTGTTGATCATGTCTCCGGGTTCTGGCTCTAACTGCTTGGTAGACAGCGAAATTCGACCGCGTTCAGCGTCTAAGTCAATGATCATTACTTTCACTTCATCATTGACATTAAAGACACTATGAGGCGTGTCAATATGGTCGTGGGAAATTTCTGAAATGTGCAGCAAACCGCTGACACCGCCGATATCGATGAATGCACCGTAAGGCTTGATACCCCGTACTGAACCGATCACAACTTCGCCCACTTCCAAACGGTTCATCTTACGCTCAACCAGCGCACGACGATGGGAGAGAACCAAACGGTTACGGTCTTCATCTACTTCCAGGAATTTTAGCTGGAGTTCTTCGCCGACCAAATCTTCTTTTGGTTTGCGAGTGCTGATGTGAGAACCAGGAATAAAGCCGCGCAACCCTTCAATTCGCACCAATGCACCACCTCGGTTGGTTGCAAAGACGAGAGAGCGCACTGTAGCGTCTTCGGCTTGTAGTTGCCGTACCCGTTCCCAAGCCCGCATATACTCAATGCGGCGGATCGAAAGGGTTAGCTGTCCATCTTCATTCTCGTCAGTCAGAATGAAAAATTCCCGCGTTTCGTTGGACTGTAATACTTCCTCAGGGTTGTCAACGCGGTTAATTGACATTTCCTGAATTGGAATGTAGGCAGCCGTTTTAGCCCCAATGTCAATCAGAGCGCCTCTTGGCTCCAAACTGAATACGGTACCAGCGACAATATCACCAGGACTGAAGTGATAATCATATTTATCGAGAAGGGCGGCGAAATCCTCGTGAGTGAAGCCAATATCTGCGGTTGTTTTCTGACTGAGCATGTGTATTGCGTTTCCTAGATTTATCTCCGTAGTGACTATGCCTCCTGTCGATGTACACGCACGTCGGTCGAAGTGCCACTTACACCTACATTTGTTTGTCTTAACCTTATTTTAAAATATTTAATAAAGTCCAGACAGGTTATTATAACTCAATTAGGCTTCCTTCAGTTTTAGTTTTAAACAAAAACACAGGATTTGAGTGTTGGGGAAGAGGAATAATTATCATTAAAAATTTCCGTCGCTCACGGTGTGATCATTGAGGCAGATACCTCTAGTTGATTCAGATCCGCGCTGATTGGTGATGCTTCTACTGTATCAGCTAGCTGATTGTTGCTTTTGAGATGATCTAAAGTCTCAACAAAATCACGAATGCCCTGAAACTGTCGATATACAGAGGCAAAACGCACATAAGCTACTTCACTCTCATCGCGTAAATAGCGAAGGACTAATTCGCCAATTTCATAACTCGTTACTTCCCGTCCATATCGCTGCTGGACTTCTGCTTCAATTTCATCAACTAAGGCTTCTAAGCGTCTTTGAGATATGCCAGTTTTTTCGCAGGCGCGGACAATTCCCCGTAATAACTTAGAACAGTTAAAGGACTCCCGCTTGCCATCTCGCTTGATTACGGTTAAAGGTACAAATTCAATGCGTTCGTAAGTTGTGAAGCGATGTTTGCAGCATAAACACTCGCGACGACGGCGCACACTTTGTCCAGCTTCTGTTGAACGGGATTCAAGAACGCGGCTGTCGGTGTGCTGACAATAGGGGCATTGCATGGGGTAAAGTCCTTTCCTCCTAGGTATAGGCTTAAAGGTGTTAATCTAAAAAGCGCTAACCCGGTAATGGGCAAATACAGAAAAACTGAGCCGATGTTCGTCTATCAGTTCTAACCTTACAGAACTAAATAAATGAATGCGGCTCAGGGCATCCTCCAAAGCTATTAAAGTTATTGCCGTCAAAGGATTTATCTTTGCAGACCAGCTAATTAATGCTGGGGTGAGCAAGGAGCAATTTGATCGCGGTGAACTACTTTCCGATCCGAGGTGGCTCACGAAAGGCGATCGCAAAAAATAGCGTGCCAATCGCACAGGCCAAGATAAAGATATAAGCAACGCTTTCCATGTCAATAATTCCTGATTATCTGCCTAATTACAGTCTACCTTGCAACACGATCATAAGTAGTAAAAAGGCAAAAGACTGAAACTTTATTGCTTTTGCCTTTTACTTTTTGATTAAATTGCCATTCTAGACAGTCTCTTTCCGTCGGGTGGACTTGTCGCCCAACTTCTGGAATAAACCCCATTCCACTTGCTCTTCCAAGTCAGCTTCAACACCAGCAAACACATCCCGGAACAGAGTCCGAGAACCATGCCAGATATGACCGAAGAAGAACAGAAGCGCAAACACGGCGTGACCGAATGTAAACCAACCTCTGGGACTGGTACGGAATACACCGTCTGAGTTCAGGGTGGCACGGTCAAACTCAAAGGTTTCACCCAATTGAGCCTTACGGGCAAATTTCTTCACATCAGCGGGATCATCAAAGGTTTGACCATCCAACGCACCACCGTAGAAGCTAGCCGTGATTCCGGTTTGCTCGAAGCTATATTTAGATTCTGCCCGACGGAACGGAATATCCGCACGAACAACACCATTAGCATCGGTCAAAATTACCGGGAAAGTTTCAAAGAAGTTAGGAAGACGACGAACTGTTAATTCGCGACCTGCTCCATCCTTAAACACGGGATGACCTAACCAAGATTGAGCAATACCATCGCCCTTGTTCATCTGTCCGGTACGGAACAAACCACCTTTCGCCGGTGAGTTGCCCACATAGTCGTAGAACGCTAGCTTTTCAGGAATTGCTGAGTAAGCTTCTGACAAGCTTGCTCCTGATGCTACGCTAGCTTGAGCGCGGCGGTCAATTTCCTGTTGGAAGTAACCACTGTCCCACTGATAACGAGTTGGACCAAACAATTCAATTGGAGTTGAGGCACTGCCGTACCACATCGTACCCGCAACAATAAAGGCGGCAAAAAATACAGCCGCAATACTGCTAGACAGTACGGTTTCAATATTTCCCATCCGTAGGGCTTTGAACAACCGCTCCGGTGGTCGGACAGTTAGGTGGAATAAACCAGCAATAATGCCAACAATTCCTGCTGCAATATGGTGGGCTACGATACCACCAGCGTTGAAGGGGTTAAAGCCTTCAGGTCCCCAGGACGGCGCTACAGGTTGAACGCTGCCAGTAATCCCGTAGGGGTCTGTCACCCACATTCCAGGGCCGAATAGCCCAGTTAGGTGAAATGCGCCAAAGCCAAAGCAAAGCAAACCGGATAAGAACAGGTGAATACCAAACATTTTTGGCAAATCAAGGGCTGGTTCTCCCGTACGGGGGTCTCTAAACAGTTCCAAGTCCCAGTAAACCCAGTGCCAGCAGGCAGCTAGGAATAAAAGACCAGACAGAACGATGTGAGCCGCTGCAACGCCTTCAAATGACCAGAAGCCGGGATCAACTGAGCTTGCGCCAGTCACGCTCCAACCGCCCCAAGACTCGGTTACGCCCAAACGTGCCATAAAGGGCAAGACAAACATACCCTGGCGCCACATTGGGTTCAAAATCGGGTCGCTAGGGTCAAAAATTGCCAGTTCATACAAGGCCATTGAACCGGCCCAGCCTGCCACGAGGGCAGTATGCATTAGGTGTACAGCAATCAGCCGACCTGGGTCGTTTAGGACGACTGTGTGTACTCGATACCAAGGTAGTCCCATTGACTACGCTCCTCCTCAAATAGAGTTTTCTTTTCTTAAAGATGTTAGGTTCTGCCGTTAACTGCCTAGATTTGACCAACAAACCTTAGACAAGCCAACGTATATTTTTGGACGAAGAGTCCTGCGAAACTCAATGATGTTTAAAGAAGTGTAACTATTGTTAGAGGTGATTGCAAGCAAATTTACACTTCTGCTCACACTCCCGGCATAGTTACACGACCTTATATGAGAATAACTACTTAATATTACATAGATACAGGATTGATTAAAGTCTGTGCCGTTGCCAAACGCTCAATTGCTTGTTCGGCATCAATTAGACGTTTGAGGACAACTTGACCAATCGTCTTAGCTGCCTCTGAGTCATTGTCCGGCATCGGCTTGACTTCTACCATGAGAACGGCATCTTCAACCCGATAAAGCCATAATTTTTCCCCTTGCTCTAAGATACAAAGGTTCATCTTTTGAATTTGGGGTTCGCGTCGCCAAGAGTGGACGTTCCAAAGACCGCCGAACTCCCAAACACGACCGACCATCCAGCCATCTGATAGGAAGAAGTATTTCACAGACTTCGCTCGACATTTTGTTGGGAACCTAGGGAGTTAGTCAGAAGCAAGAAGTCGCTGGTGACGTTGTTGCCGTTGAGGTAGATGAGAGCCGCTTACTTCGTGCCTTAACTTCCTTAAACTGTGCCCATCATAACCTCAGATTTTGAGGAATTTGGCAGGAAAGCTCTCTAAGGACACTCACATTAAGCAACGCTTTTCACTCCCTATTTTCCCTAATAGACAGAAAACTGAAGTTTAGTTCAACACCGCCACTGGCTCAGATTGGATATCCTGGCAGTAGGTTTCATAAATTCCGTCGAGGAATTGCCACAATGCCTTCGCTACAGTTTGAGCCGATGCGGTCACTTCTGCCGCTTTGTCTTCTGTATTGGCATAGCTTTCGATTAATGCCATCGTTGATTGGGCGTGATAAACATCAGCGATTTGATGAACTGTAAAGAATTCATAATCTTTGGGTTCATCCATGCCATAAAATTGCTTCAGACCATCGATTTTGACGGTGGCAATTTCCGGAATTTGTGACTCGTAAGTATATAAAGCGGCTAGACCTGCATAGAAGGGAGACTGGAGACAAACATTGCGAAACGTAGAAATTAATTCTGCTGTTGATGGCAAGATTTCTCCGGTTTCCAGTTCAGCTTCCTTCGCCCCTAAAGCAACTGCAAAATTTTGCCATAGTGCGGGATGGTTTTTCTCTCCTTGTTCCTCACTGATGAGATTTTCTAGAATTTCTTGCCGTACTGATAAATGCGGTGTGTTGTAATGAACTGCACTGATATAGGTAGGAAATGCTAAAACATGATGAAAATACTGTTCAGCGTAATGTTTCAAATGATTACGAGTTAGTTTCCCTTCAGTCCAAGCGATGTAAAAAGGGTGCTTTAGCAGATGATGATCAGAGATAGCGGCATCTAATTTTTGGTGAAGATTCATCCTGAGTTCTCCTGATTCTTTTGACTATTTTTCCGATTAAAAGGAAAATTTACACTATTAGAGCCTAGAACGTGCCTATTGTCTAGAGGGGATTTGGACAGGTAGAGCTTTCTCAAGTATTTCTCTGAACAATATTCACTGGTATGCTGTGAAATAATCACGGAGGCTGGGCGCTCAGACTGCCTACAATAAAGTTAAATAAATCTGTGTACGTAGAGATGC
>CADCTM010000791.1 GCA_902805485.1 uncultured Coleofasciculus sp.
CTCGGTCAATCGCTCAGTAAAATCTAGGATTGCTTGCTGCTGAACTAAGACTCCCCATTCGAGACTTCTTTCATTTTTCTCAGATCGCAGTATCGGAATGTAGTGATGATCTTGTTTTTCGTATCTGACTGTACTGCCATGATCCGCAGCCAGGAACAGCTCTAAAATCGGAGAACTGCTAAGCGAATCCCGTTCGGTGATGCTATCAGGTTCGAAGAAATAAGGTATTAAACGGTCGGTTGAGAATGGTGTGATACGTCTTTCCAATCCAAAGTAAAACCCAGGCACTCCACCGTCCGGATATAGATTGGCAATTGCCAAGATTTGACTGAATGAGCGTTGCGATCGCCCTGTCCAGCCAGAATCGACGATCGCAAACGATGTCCCATCACCAATGCCTGATTGTTTGAAGTAGCCGATCGCTTTCTCTCGGTAGATAGCAGCCAAGTCAACAATCCGATCGATAATCTCTCGATCCTGAAATGCTGCTTTGAGGGCCGTGAAGTGCTGTTCGGTCAGATTTTTGTCCCACATCTGGGCAGACAAACCGTGGCGTGTGAGTGCATCAGCAATCTGTTCGGGTTGAATATTGATGCGATCGCACGCTAACCGCACTGAGAAGAACGGGGGTTTGTCAAATAGCCATTCCTCTTCGGTTTCACCAATTTGTTGAATTGAGGGAAAGTGAAAGGCTTGCCGGGACCCATAAAAGTATTGACAGTCGATGTCATAGCCCCACTTACGGCAGATGATTTGGGCGATTTTCCAGAGAATTTGTCCATCTCTTGCCATGAAATACAGCCTCCGGATTCCCTGACGCTGTGCCTCCTGCAAGACCCAATGCACGAACCCAAAAAATACAGGGGCAATGACATTGGCCGCTGTATTCCAGATTACCTGTCGATGCAAGTCTGTCTCTTGGCAGTGCAACCGACACAAGCGGCTGGCACCTGCTAAAAGCGAACGAAATCGAAGTGGCAATTGTTCGTTGTCGGCAATGAGTCCTTCGTAGCGATTTAGGTGTGTTTCCAGGAAAGGCTGAACTTGAATGCCTAGTTTTTTGGGTACTTTGATATCAGAATATAGATTGTCTCCGGTGTGGCAAACCTGAGAGGCTTTGAGTTGGTGTTGAGTCAGATAATATTGAAATAGTTTTCCAGACCCTTTGTTGACCCCGACTTCGTTGGAAACGTATAGCCCATCCCCCTCTGCCCAAAGTTGATGGTCTTGGAGGAAGCTTTGGATCGTTTCTGAGGACAGGTGCATG
>CADCTM010000792.1 GCA_902805485.1 uncultured Coleofasciculus sp.
GCATCACCAATTAAGCAATCCGACAGAATACGAGTTTCCCTCAAGTTCTGTACTGCCTGCTGCGTTATATCCAAATAAGTCTGGGCAGAATATTGTTTAGTCTGCACTAAGACAGCCCTGTAACCTGCTATTTCTGGCTCCCAAGTGTCCAGTTCTACCCCACCAAAAAGGTTAGCACTGAAGTAAGTCATTATGCAGTAGCCAGCGTTGAGAAAATCACCAGTTTCCATACCAGTCGCATAGCCATCTTTAACTGTCAGCATCATTGCCCTCAGAGATTCCTGACGATGCTGAATAAAGCTGCCAAAAAGAAGTAGAACTGTACACTTGAATTCCCGCACATTAAATCCGTCAAGCAAGTTCAGTGACAATCGCCCAAAGCTATAGCCCGTTTCCACTTCTTCTAAAAAGGCACAGAGTACCATAGCGTGAATCGCATACCCTACCGTTGATGCGGGTGTATTCCCAAAGGAGAGCGATAAACTCACCATCGTCGCGCTCAGTATAGGCATTAATCCGGGCATTCCCTGGAAGACAGTTACAAATAACATTCCTAACATCTCCATGGCTGCCTGAGTTTGGCGATCGCTCATTACAGGTAGATCGATTAGTTCCTCAATCCTTCTGCCGCTTTGTTGGCCCGCTAGAGTCTGTAGCGCTTTACTAATTTTGGCTTCGTCAGGTGTAGTGGGGAGTTCAACCCCTAATTGCAAGAGTGCATCTCTTGCCACTGCGATCGCTTCTAACAACTTGCTCTGGGCTGTCTGTGCGACGATTTGAATTTTGTAAATTTTGATTTTGTCTAAAATCGTCTGAGCTTCTTGTAACACCCGTGCTGCCATCTGTTCCATGCAGTCAAGATCGGCATTCAAATAGGCGGCCTCGGCAGCAGCAACATAAAGATTTATGGTCAATTCATATTGAGTTTGCCAGCAGTTGACTGTCAGTAGCTCAATTCCCGTTTGTAGATAGATATTTGCCGCACTATAGGCTGTAGAATTTCTAGCTTTCTGTCCGGCTTTTAAGTTAAGTTGAGCTAAAGTTTCCCGTTCACTTTGTTGAGTAATTAACTGTTCTCCTTGGTTCAAATGCCTGACAATATCAAATATTTTTTCCTCTTGCTGTATTTCAGAGGAATTTTGTAGAAGCAATTGTCCGATTTTGAGATGGGTTGCTTTTTTCTCTGAATCTGGAATGAGTGAATATGCCGCTTGTTGGACGCGATCGTGTAAAAATCGATAAGTGGGATTACCTGAAGCCTTGAAA
>CADCTM010000793.1 GCA_902805485.1 uncultured Coleofasciculus sp.
TGTTGATTTGTCTGGAATACTGGCGCGAGTACCGCACATACTTTCACATAGCCAGCATACGGCTAATTGGAGCAGTCCACAAAATCCGCTAGAATCAGCCATATCATGAGCTTCTGCAGTAACACCGCCCGAAGCATCGGTAACGATGAATACTTCATAACCCTCACCAAGCGCCTGATCGCTGGCATTGCGAGTCAGATCTCGGTGTAAAGCGCAGCAAGTATAAGTTGCTTGCGACCACTTTTCTTCACTACATCTGTAACGTAAGGATCTCAATGGCTTTCACTACCATGAGAACTGGTTGTATAATCTACAGATAGCGCGTTCCATGAATGGCTACTAAATGGGGATTTCAGGGGTCTCCACAAAATCCGAAAGAACCAGGAACATTTCAAGATTTTCTTGCTTGCTCCAGTGCTGAGCGATCCCAAGAAGCAAGGTTGGCTCCCACTTCATAGGTGCTTTGGAGGAAGTCCATTAACATTGCTTCAGGCGAGTCCGCTTTCCGTACATCGTCATAAAGTAGGATAAACTCTTTAATTTCCGAACTGTAGAACGCTTGGTTTGGACGAACTGCCTCCTGATTTAACTCAGCAGGCTCAGGGGCAACGTAGGAGTAAAAGGCTGGCGCGTCGATTGTACCGTCTGAATTAGAACGCTCTGTCGGGCCAGATGTACGGATGCCAGGCCAGAAGCCATGACTAATCACTTCATGCGAGTATGCTTCGCGGGTGATTGCGTCTGCACCCTCTCTTTCTGGTGCTCTTCTTCCAGAAAAGCGGGTCACCGCCAAATCAAAACTCCCCCAGTAGAAATGCACAGGACTACATTTGCCAATGAAGCGTGAACGAAACTCTTCGAGTACTTTATCTACTCGCACCAGAATGCGCCAAAACCGATTTGCATATTCTGGATCATAAGAAGCGTTCTCGCTATCCTGCTCAAAGGGAATGGGGTTCTCCACTTCGACCGGGACTGGCCAGATTTTCACCTCGATGTTGAGCTGATGTAACTTTTGCATCACTTCCCGGTAGAAGTCAGCTACAGAGCGTGGGGCTAGATCAATCGTCTCTACCGCCCCATCATCACATTTAATCAGGAGCTGGTGGTCAATGAAATCAAAGTCAATTTCAAAGGTACGATCTAGGTAAGGCATTGCTGAGGTGGTGAGTCCCCGCGCTGTCACATACAGGGGTACGTTCCACCAGTGGTTGACCAACGGGGTTTGAGCTAGACGGATTTTGCCGACAACCTGCGTCCACA
>CADCTM010000794.1 GCA_902805485.1 uncultured Coleofasciculus sp.
AATATCAAATCGCGGATTATCCGGCACGTTGTGCCGCTCTTGGGTGGACCCGAAGGAGAAAAGCGAAATCAAGAACCGGGACTGCTATTTCTTGAATCTATTTCACCACAGCAATTAGTGGATTTAGACCCTAATCTTCTCAACCAGCGATTGAAAGGGTTGGAAGAAAGAGGCGCGATTACAAATGACATAGTTCGCAACGTCAGGAGTTCATTTCAAAAATTTAAAGCCTTCCTGCTCGATATGAAGTGGGCAGTTACTATCGAGTCATCTAAGGATAATCCAATAACCAATTTCGGACGCAAACATCCAAAACAACCTCTCCGGCAACCCTACAAAGCGCCATACAGTTTGGGAGTCTGCGAAGGAGACTACCAAAATGAATACTTGAAAAAACAGATAGAGGAGTTCTTTGAGTTCCTGCTTCCCATAAAAAAACAGGGCGGTGATAAAGGAGTTAAAAAAGAAATTGAATTTGTCTTATTTGTACTGGGTTGGCTAACTGGCTACAATACACCGGAACCCATAGATAAAAGATTCCCTAACAAAACCATTGATAGGGTAAGGTCTGGAAAAATCTCTATGAGTGAGTTACGGCTCGAAAATCTTGTTCCTTTTGTTCGGCTTAATTTAAGAGAAGATTACCCCAATCGCCGGGAAAGGCAGGACGCGGAAGACGATGCTTACGAATCGGCTACAATAATCGCAAAAAAAATGGTTGTTGACATCGAGAAATTTCTTGATTTTTACTCTACTGCTGCTAATAGTAGGTGTAGCGTACTTAGGGCTTATCTAAATGTTGCAAAGTTTTTGTACCGCAACGAAAGGAGAAGTGATACCCGGCATGGCTACGATGAGGATTATAAAGGAATTCCAGCTGTTCAAGAGATTCGCAAGTTGTGTAACAAGTATCGTAAAGAAGCAAAAAGCTCCCAACCCGTTATTCCTAGAAGCCAGAAAACAATCCCTTGGCTTGATGAAGATGATAGTCAAACCCTTCCAGACATTTATGATGTTTTGCTTCACTTAAAATCAATGGCTGATGCCAAAAAGACGAATCCACCAAAAACAGCTTCTCCGTCTGGAAAGAAAAGTTGTCGGAGAATTGAGCGTGAACCCCAAGCCATCAGCAAAAACTATTATAGATTTCTAATTCTTGCATTTTTCTGTGTACTCCCTCCGGCAAGACAACAGGTTGTACGCAATTTAATTATTGGAGAATCATTCGTATGGGGAGAGATTGTTAGGGAAGAAGTAATCGACGCCTCTCAGATGCTCGACCCTAGTAAAGCTCGCTGGATAATCGGATTGCGACATGGCAAAACGTTTACTACTTACGGATTTCATCCTTACTATTTGCCCAATCATAAATTCCCTGACGGGACATTTCTCTACGACTACATGAACAGATGGGTTGATGAATATCGAATACTCTTAGAACCAAAAACCGCTCATCTGTTTATTGGTCCTTCGACTCAAATTGGATTGACCCGTGGAACTGTATACCAGATGGTACGTAGCGTTATCGAAGGGTTTACGGGAATGGCAGTAGGTCCACATGAATTGCGTAGACTTTTCAACAGTTACATTGAAAATGGGCATATCAACCCACAACTTAAAACAAATATGCGGAATCGGCAGATGACCCAGAGCGATGAAATCGCCAAACAGGTCTACACCACCAGCGATGCCGAGAAAATTGATGCCCCAATGAACGAATTGTTCCAAAATATAATTAACACGAAAGGCAAAATCAACGTAATAATACCCGACCTTCCTCCACGCGGCTTAACCACAGCAGACCTTTGGGGTGTTATGACTCCTGAACAGAAAGCACAGTTTCTTCCAAACAAAGTTTAGTGCTGGCACCTCCAATCCTCTTCGACTTAGAAGCCGAACAAATTCGTAGTAACTACCACGAGCAACTGTTGACTTGCTAGAACGTCTTTCTCCGCTACTCATCACTATGCGATCGCTTTTTCGAGAGGCAGGACGGGATTTTGTGATTACACGACTTGCGCTAAAAATCGTACAACTGATCGTCCTCGCTTCGGTGTCTAACCGTTGTGGCAGCAGAGGAGGGTATCAAGCAAGCAAAAAAACGAGATTGACCTCTTGTTTAGCTGATACAAAACCCTGCTATCCCACAGCAGAGTTTTTGTTGTTTATAACATCTTGCACCGCCGCCTTGAGCGACTCTGGTAAGCCCTCAAGCACCTGTTGCTCTAAAGCTGGCCACCGTTTCGCTAAGGCGAAACTCACCACCACCTCAGCCAAGCAATCGAATTGAGCGGCGTCGATGAGGCCATTAATGAGATCTCTCACTTCGTCTGCTACCGTTATCGATTCCCCTTGTGCCAGATCTAGGAAATTGAGTTGGTCAGTATTTGCGATCGCTTTCAACTTCCCCCGCTCTGCATCAGTTAGTAGGTTGCGCCACACCCACTTAAAGCGATCGCTCTTTTCCTGCTTGATGGCGGTCAGCTCCTCACGGCTCGTTGCCTGTAGTAACCGCTGCTTTATCTTCTGGGACTGGTTCCGCTTTGCCTCAATCGTGTCGCACGTCAGGTGAGGAAAGGTGGAGTAATCCGGTTCCGACACTACTGGTGCAGGGTTAGTGAAGGCAGGTGTTGACCCCAGTGAAGGCTCCAAACCCTTATCAAGGCTGGCTCGTGTAGGGGTGAAGGCTACATCCGTCTCTTTTTTCTCTTCCGTTTGTTGTTGCTCGGTAGAACAGAACCGTACATCAGCTTCCTGACAAATTTCCGATACCGTTTCCACCCCTCGGTCAATGGAGTTATTACTCTGCTGATTTGTTTGAGATGCTTTTTGTTCAATTTCCCCTTCATACCCTACACAAGGCTTATTCTGTAAGGGTTGTGACCCTACACTTGGGTCTACACTACCCTTCACTACCTGCACGGTAGCAAACGACTCGTCAATCCTGGGAATATCATCATCAAAGGACTCTTGCCGCAGCCTCAAGCCTTTGATGCGTATCCCCGCATTGGTTCTCACCTTCTCTATCCCTGACCATTCCAAAACATCGGTGCAAAGGTCGATTAAAGAGCCTGAGAAGGATGTCAGTTGGAACGGCTGCTTAACCCCAGAAGCATCGCAGTAATCCCGATAGTTGCCATACAAAGTCTGGGTATTGTACTCAAAGTCGGTTTTACGTCCATCACCAACAGCCGTACTGGCATCTGGGTCGTGAATCAGATTCTCGTTAGCCCAAGCCGCTAACGAGTTGACCTGCGTCTTCATTAGCCACTCTTGCTGCTTAAATTCTGGAATCTCGTCATCACCCAGTCCCTTGATGAGGCTGGTGACTTGAGCATCCTTGAGCATGAGTGCTAAAGGAATCAGCGATGGGATTTCTGCCTCAAGCAACTGCTCGGCGGTGGAGCTGCGTAAGTGTTTAGGAATTGGATTAAGGAACTGAACGAGCGAAAGGCGGCGCTCCACGCCTGTAGTGTCGCCAGCGAAAACAGGATTATTACTCAATACCAGCAGCAGCCCTAAGAAATAAGCCTCGCCTCGCTTCTTGTAAATTTCTCGGTAACGTACCTTATCGCCGCCCGTCAGCTTGAGCAAAATCTCAACTCCGACCTGGCGCCGCTCATCGGGGAAGATGACCATCTGCTTGTCGATGATAGCGGCAATTTCCGTGCCTTCTGAGAGAGCTGTCAGGCTGGAGTTGGCGGTGTTGACTTTGCCAACCACCTTCTCTAAGATTCGAGAAAACGTACCCTTCCCGGTTCCTGGCTTGCCAACCAGATGCACAAACATTTGGAGGTCATGGAAACGGAACTTGATAGCGCCATTGATGATCGCTAGCAGCTTCAGGATTCGTTTGGCATCGCCTCCCATCGCCCTCGCCATGAATTCATAAATGTGAGGGCATTGTTGCTGGAGCGCCAACAGCGGGTCGTCTTTGTAGTCGCTACTGAGACTGTACTTGTAGGGCAGATGGGACGTGAAGCGGAAGTCGGGACTGTGGTCTAATTGTCCGCCCGTCTCAGTATCCAACACGCAGTTATTAAAGGCGATATACCGTTTGCGATCAAAGGTTATCCATTTTTTGATCAACAGCTCATGCTTAAGAACCTTGATCGTGTTATCGATATAAACAGGTAAATCCCACTGGATACCCATTGACTTGATGACACGATAAACGACCTGCCCAAAGGCTTCTTCCTCAATGTCTTCCCAGACTTTGCCGTTGTAGATGCGCCAAACCTTCTGTTCGTTGTGGAATGCCCACTCTCTTTGATGCTTCTGGGCCAACTCCAAACCGAGCTGCCGGGGTGATGGAGGCTTCTTGCCCTGTTGGTCTTCCTTAAACTGACCTTCCAGTTTCTGGATTTTTAGCCAGTCTGAATACGCGATCGCATTTCCCAGCACGTCGCGTTTGAATTTATCGGCTCCGTTATTCTGGATGTAGTCATCCATGCCCTTGCCTTGGTCTACAGACCAGTTCCCACTGACAGAATACACTGGTACATTAAATTTTAGGAGTTGTTCTGAAAGTCGGCGCTGCGCCCACAATACATTAGAATTGGTCGCATAGTCTGCGTCGAAGGCAATGATGAATCCAAATCCTGCACGAGCGTACTTTTCCAGCGTTGAGACTAGATAGCGCCTGTGTTGGATGTCGGCTTTGGCGCTGGTCAGTCCCATCTCCACTCCCAAAAGTGCGATCGTGAGAATTTCATTGAAACATCCGGCGATCGCCTTAAAGAAACCTTCGGTAAGAACCAGGCAGGGATACCCATTGACTTGGTAGCACTTGGCTTTAAGCGCTTCCAGGTCAGTCCAGTAGTGCGGGTCATCCGGGTTGTTGGGTAGCATTGCATCGTAGTCGCCCAGTGGTGAGCGATACTTTGCCGCCTTCTTGTCACCCTGATTTTTCCAAGGCTTATCGGGCTTGAATTGAATCTGGATGCCGAATCCTTCCAGTACAATCCCCGCCGACTTTGCTATATATCCCAAGCGTTGGGTAGCTTCTTCTGCGGTAAGCGAGCGGCAGTTTGTCTCGATCCATCTCACATCAAGTCCTCTTCCCTCAACTAGATCCTTGCAGTGATGGGGTTTTAATTGTGCTTGTACTTGATTGCTGCGATCGCTTAAATTCGGTTCTTTTGTAAGCATAATTTCCTCTCATGGCTGTAGATAGCGAGGAGAGGCCAATGCTACGATAGCTGTAAGCAAAACCATGAGCAAAAAAGTTTTTTTTGCTTAATGTCATAGCTATCAACTAAGCGTTGTTAGCCTCTCCAAGAGCCAGTGCAGTTTTCCCGCTAAGAAATTTGCTGCACTGGCTTTTGTCATTCAATTTTCTATACGAGCACTGTTTTTTGAAGTGGTTGGTAGCTGTGAATTGTCACGAGTCGCTTCGCATCCTTGTAATCGCCAGATGGCGAGCGATAAAGCTAATTGATCAGCAGCGGATGCAAGTAAATCGAAGGCGGCTCCTTCCGAAGGCGCATCAATTACTAATCGCTGCGAACCAAGTCGTAGATTCCACCCAGATTGAAGGTAATTAAGAAGTTCCATTCGTTTGCTTTGGTTTGGATTTTCTGGGAAATGAGCGATCGCGTAAGTCAACCACTAATTTTTCTGGGATGTCCAGAACATTAGCCAGAATGACCAGCTCCGCCGTATTGGGTTTTTGACCAGATGCCAGCTTCTTTAACCGATCAGGATTTATTTTGTCTGAGTTCATTAAGTCAAAGTAGTTGTTCTTGACTAGTTCAGCAAAAGTTTCTGGTTGGTTTTTCAATTGGTCTGGGTTTTTCGCCAATTTGTCACATTGTTGCAGGAATAACGCGATCGCTTTGTCGAGCGCTTCAGCGATAGTAATTCGCTGGTCTGTGCAAAAGACCTTAAACCTCCGAGCCAAGTCCCTTTGGACATGTCCCGTGACTTGTTCGTAATTTGGGTCTTTCCTGCGGTCTACCAAGTTTCTTTTTTTGTCTATAACGCTTACCTCCCATTGAATCACGTCCGACAAAAGAATCTTAAATTTTGATATTTTGATATCGCAATCTTGTGCTATCGTAACAGACATAGCCCAGAAACACCCAGTAACTACCAACCAGAGGATAGATAGGTTGAGTCAGGTTACTTGAAACGAAAGGCTTCTGACCGCTAAAAACGCCCTCAAACGCAATCGCAACAAAGGTCTTAGGGCACTTGAAATAAAACTGAGGTAAATTCAATATGATTGCAACCCAGCCGAAACAGGCTGATTTTGACCAAAGAACACCGATTCTGGCTGTAGGAGTCGATAACGGGCACGGACTTCTCAAAGTTGTTCTAGATGCCGATTTCAGGCAAATGAAAGTGCGTTGCCCTTCCAAGTTCAAGGAACTCCGAGAAGATTTACTGGACTATCCCACATCAAAGTACGGCAGTACGTTCTACTACCGAGATGGGGATGCTAAGGAATTGATTGGTCGCGAGTTCAAGACGGGAGAGCTGGCATACACCACTGACCCCTATGGACACACCAAGCTCAGTGATAAGGCAGAGTACAAAATTGATTATGCATTGCACAGCATTTTAGGAGCATTGGGTACTCTACCTTACCGTCAGGTGTGGAACCTGTATCTAGTCGCCAGCATCCACAATTCAAAGCTCTTTGCTCATCAGCTCACCGAAGTGCTGGAAGGTACTCACGTTGTCAACTTCAACGGCAAAGCTGCTTCCCAGTCAATCATCAAGCTTCATGTTGGGCTGGTTGCCCCAGAAGGAGCTGGCAGTTACGTCTATTGTAGACATCAAAACCTAATCGACCCGACAAAAATCGCGATCGCTCTGGACTTTGGAACTGGCACGATAATCCCTACCGTGTTTGCTCCAGGTGGCTCAATTGAGTATCGGGAAGTTTTAAGTGTGGGTGGTTGTGTTGACCTGTTGGATGAGATCGCCCGCGTGCGAGAACTTCAGATTTATGAGGGCGGCAAGCTGGGGGACATTGAACTGATTCGTCAAGGCATTGAGAACAGAAGTTTCCTTTATGGGAATAGCGGTATTAGCTTTCGGGAGGCATACCAACGTGAGTTAATGCCTTGGCTAAAAGACCGTTTCAGTTTGGCTCTAAAAACCGTCCAACCTTGGAGGAAGCTAGCTGGCAGTTTCGTTGTCTGGGGCGGAGGCGCACAACTTCCAGGTGTTGCCGCTGCTGTTGAGAAATTCGGTTTTACTGCCGTAGCCGATGGGAGTTGGGCAAATGCTTTAGGGCTTCAACGTCTTGCACAAAGCCGTTTAGAGAGGAGCAAATAATTATGGCAGAAAATACACGGGTTCGCTTGGAACCAGACCTTGAAAATTACCTCAAGACGCAATCGGAGCGAGTCTTGGGTAAGTCGGGAGAGAAGCTAACAGGGGCTGAGCTAACCACCTTGACCAATCGGGTGCTTTATGAACACAAGATGGCTCAGTCGATGGCGCGTCAGGTGCCTTTGGCAAAACTGTTTAACTGGCTCATGGGATTAGTTCCTAGTAGTGGCAGCAAGGTAGTGGCATTACAAACATCGACTGATGCACCCGCGTTGGAACCATCCAAGGCTGAAACCTTGGACTTTGAGGCAGACTTTGCCAGCCAATTTGAACTTGATATGGAAGATGCAGCCTAACAATGTTCAAGTTCTTCCAAAAACTCAAAGAACGATGGGAAGTCAAAGAGGCAATCGCACTCATCCGTGTGCTTACAACAAAGACTTGTACAAAGCATGGCATTTGATTGAAAACTTTTTCGCCAAACTCAAGCAATATAGAGCGATTGCCACCCCTTACGACAAATATGCTACCAACTTTCAGGGTGCAATTTACATCGCGGCTTCCGTCATTTTGCTTAATTGAGGACACCACCTAATTGCCGTCAAAAATTTTTCATAAAAAGAGTTGACAAAGGGTGGAGGAGGATATACATTGGTAAATGCGCCAGAAAAGAGGCAACTCGTAGAAAGCGCCCCGAACCTAGATAATATAA
>CADCTM010000795.1 GCA_902805485.1 uncultured Coleofasciculus sp.
GATTTGTCATCCCGAATTTCAGGATGCTTGCGAAGCAGTTATCTTTCGCGAGACTACTACTCTGAACCTTGCCAACTGAATAGAATATGTTGTTGGACAACAGTCCGATAGGCAGAAGTCAGTGTGAGTGTCTTTCCTTTGTTGCGAATCGCACGTCGCAGAGCTTCTTTTGCCTTGGGTTGCAAGAAAAAATTAACTGTTGCTTGATTACCTGATACGTCCAAATCATCAAAGCTAACCAAAACATTGGGAATTAGCAGGTTCATTTCATCAATCACCTGAAGGCTGAGGTTCTTCACCGAACCTGTACTGCAAGTACCATCAGCCTTAGTTTTAATAATGTTTCCAACTGTTGCCATGACCATCCTCTAATCAACTAACTATTAAAGAATAACCGACTCTCGATCGCCCTGTCAGTGAAAAAAAGTGAGATGGTGTTGTAAAGTTATGTAAATTCCCTTCAAGGCTGCTAGCAGTCAATCGATTTTAGATTTTAGATTTTAGATTTTAGATTATGGAATTGACCTCACAGCCTGTGCCGGGGGCTCTTGACCCAATTGCTTTCGCTCAATTATGTAAATTTGTTTAAATTTCCTCAAAAGCAACTCGCACTCTGAAACAAGAGTCATACCAAACCCGGCTTAAATATCCCCGTTATTCTTTAGTCGGCCCAGATGGACGAAAGTTTGTGTAGTTTGAGGTTAAAAAAGCCGTTGCAACCGCCCAGGCACTTTTTCAACTTCGATCGTACCAACTTTGCAGCGCCAAGCGGTGAACTTCGCGCCAACTAATATTTTTAACTCGGGCAATGGACGCGCAATCTTCGTATTCCGGCTGCACATTAGCAATCGTTTGTCCAGACTTCGCAACTTTTATTTGCACTTCGCCATATTCTGTTTGAACTTTCTGGATTTCTCGGTGCAAAATCGTTCTTTGTTGAGTCGATCGCCTAATTCCCAGAGTAGTAGTCTCGCGAAAGATAACTGCTTCGCAAGCATCCTGAAATTCCGGATGACAAATCGCAGTTAACAAAACCCCCAGCCGCGACTTTTTCATCACAATTGGGGCAGTAAAAACATCCAGAGCCCCCGCGGCAAACAAAGCATCGAAAACATAGCCGATCGCCTGCGGACTCAAATCATCAATTTGCGTTTCCAGTACACAGATTGCTTCTCGATCGTTAGTTAAATTTTCTTTGCCCGCGAATGACTTCTCCCCAATCCAGAGGCGCAAAATATTAGGAATTGCCAGGTTTCGA
>CADCTM010000796.1 GCA_902805485.1 uncultured Coleofasciculus sp.
ACAAGAAACTAATTGTATGGAAAGCCCAATTGAGCATCAAAATGTCCCAGAAAGCCACCGGGGGTTGCATGATTTTTTATACAATTCTGAGGACGAACACGCTGCCACTGAAGTGAAAGTAATTCCTGAATTAGAAAACAACGGTACGGAAGTTTTACCGATCGCAACTTGGTTCGAGTCCTCCCAAAATACCAAGGTCGCTGGCGTCTATGCTGTATTAAATGAAAAATACGACACGCAGTATATCGGTTACTCCCGCAATGTCCTCCTCTCCCTCAATAGTCATGTGGCTCAACTTGGACAATCAACCTGCGCTTTTGTCAAGGTGCAAACATTCAAATATCCAAAGCGCACAGAAATGGAAAACTTGCGGGATGCTTGGATAAACGAACTCGCTAGCATTCCACCCGGAAACGATGCCGAGAGAGGGTTGTGGGCAAGTACGATCGGGGAAGCGTCACAGGCGGCGATGTCAGCAACAGAAAGGAACGCTTATGAGGAGAAAAAGCTTAAACTGCGAAAAGCGATCGCTGATGACACCCTAAGCCGATCAGAGGCAGTGGATGCTAATGATGCCGAACGCCGTCAGAAGCTGGAGTCTGCTGTAGAAAATGATGACTGGAGTGCAATTATTAAGGAGTCGTGAAATTGCCACGCACTCTTCATACGCTGGTGCAACAAGTGAACCGAAAATCAAGTTATTCACGATAACACTGCTTATAAAGTTGATTGAGATTGCAACCAACCGAGGAAATTTTGGGTGTGAGTAAAATACTCATCTACACCAGAATTTCGTAAAGCCTCTAAAATCTCTGTAGTCCCAAATTCCTTGGTGTTAGCACTTAGAAAAACTTTGGTATCTGTTGGATGCAGATTTGCATGAGCAAGAATGCAAGACAAAATCAAATTATCTGTAGGATCTTTTTCAATACGAGGTGTTGCCAAGCTTTCTTGAAGCGTGTCAGCCGTTAATTCAATCATCTCGGCTTTTGTAGCAATTTGGTCAAGAGCATCAAAAAGAGTGTTTGGACATCATTGAGGAGCGACTGATTCTCAATTTTAGACTGTTCTAGGTGATAAAGAAGAGATTTAGCAGGCGAAGAGGTTTTGTCTCGTTTTAATTGCGTGATTTGAAGCTCCAGTTCCTTAGTAAAACGTTTGCGATATTTCAGCTCATGCTCTAATGTCGAGAGAGCTTCCATACAGCAAATGCTGGGTATAACTATTTGGGCGGATGATGGAAAGCTCTTAA
>CADCTM010000797.1 GCA_902805485.1 uncultured Coleofasciculus sp.
TACATGAAAGGGTCGGAAGTGAAGGTTTGCGATCGCGGTTGGGATGGTCAGCTTCGGTTGGAAGTTGAAAATATTCGCCAGCGCCTTGAGATGTTGTTCGACAGTTCAACACCTGAACTGAATCCTCCAAGTGACAGTTCAGCCGTTCAGGATTCTGAACCGTTGAACTCTACCCCTGAACCGTTGAATCAGCCAACTGATGAGGGCTGTACGGATTTAGATAATGGTTCACAGTTCAGTTCAGAAACCAGTTCAGAGCGGTTCACGCCCCTGAACCTGACAAAAGAGCAGGCTATTGCATTGGTTCAAGCTCTGAACCCTGAACTGAACCAAACACAGATTATTGAGCGTCTTTGGCAAGTCAAGAAGGGCGGTTCAGCCGCTTGGAAGGAGGCGAGAGAGCAGTTTAGGGAATTAATGGGCGAATAATCGATTTAAATCTTTAACTTTATTCTATTTAGACACCTATTAGCTTAACTTGAAGCTGCTTGCTTCCGCCTTGCCCTTACCAGTAGACCGTGCTTGGGAGCAAAAATCATCGTGCCGACAAAGATCAGAGTCTGCAAGACCACAATGCAGCCTCCAGTCGCACCATCAATGTGGTAGCTAATGTAAGTCCCCATGACACTAGAGAACACCCCAGAAGCCGCAGCAATCAGCATCATGTGGTCAAATTTATCTGTTAACAGATAGGCGGTCGCTCCAGGGGTCACGAGCATGGCTACGACTAGAATAATTCCCACAGTCTGTAGTGCCGCCACAATCGTTAAGGAAAGCACCGATAGCAGGATATAGTAGAGCGCAACGGTATTCAAACCAATCGAGCGGGCATGAGTTGGGTCAAAACAGAAGAGCAGTAAATCTTTACGTAGCACTAGGATCGTAACCAGTGTAATCGCCGCGATGATCACCGTCTGGATTATGTCCTGATTAGAAATCCCCAGCACATTGCCAAAGAGAATGTGAGTCAAATCCACAGTGCTTGGCGTTTTCGAGATCAGCACCAAACCAAAGGCAAAGAACCCTGTAAAGACAAGCCCGATCACCGTGTCTTCCTTAATCCGGGTTTTGGACTTGATAAAACCGATGGCGAGGACTGAACTTACCCCAAAGACAAAAGCCCCAATCGCGAAGGGGATGTTAAGAATGTAGGCGAGTACCACCCCAGGCATCACAGCGTGAGAAACCGCATCCCCCATTAACGCCCAACCCTTAAGAGTCATGTAGCAGGACAGAACTGAACAGACAATCCCGACCAAAGCACTGACTGCCAGCGCCTTGACCATGAACTCGTACTGTAAGGGTGCCACAAACCACTGCCAAATTGATACAGTGTCCATCACACATTCTCCTCAGTTGAGGGCTTGATTAATTGTTGGTTCAGGGGGAGACCGCTTAACGTACCTCCGAAGGTACGACTGAGATTTTCTTGGGTGAATACTTCTGCGGTGGGTCCGTAAGCCAAAATGGTGTGGTTGATTAACACTACTTGGTCACAGAAAGTGGTAACCGAGGCAAGGTCATGAGTGGATATCAAGATGGTGTGGCCCAACTCCCGCAACTCAATCAATAGTTCAATCATCGTTTTTTGTGTCTTGACATCTACTCCGGTAAAAGGTTCGTCTAACAGTATGACGGTTCCCTGTTGAGCTAAGGCACGAGCGAGAAAGGCGCGTTTCTTTTGTCCGCCTGAGAGTTCGCCAATCTGGCGGTTTTGGAACTCGGTCATTTGCACCCGCTCTAAACTCTCCGCTACGATTCTGCGGTCAACTGGACTGGGAATTCTTAGTACATTCATATATCCGTACCGACCCATCATCACCACATCCCAGACACTCACAGGGAAATTCCAATCCACTTCCTCTGATTGAGGAACATAAGCCACCATGTTCTTTTTTTGCGCCAATCTGATGGGCATCCCGTTGATCAGCACCTGCCCTGTTGTTGGTTTGACAAAACCCATAATTGCCTTAAACAGCGTCGATTTACCGCTGCCATTCATTCCGACTAGCCCGCCAATCGAGCCGGAGACGAGTAGAAGATTAGCACCATGCAAGGCGACCTTGCCGTTGTAGGTAACTGTGACATTATCAACTTGAATACCGACTGAGCGCATTGCAATTAACCTCTAAAAAATTTTGACAACTACTCTGAATTCCTAACGACCCTGCAACCCCTTAACCAGGGTATTGACGTTGTACTGCATTAATTTGAGATAAGTAGGCACAGGTCCATCGGCGGAGGAGAGGGAATCGACATAGAAAACCCCACCAAATTTGGCACCGGCTTCACTCGCTACTTGACGTTGGGCTTCATCACTAACGGTGCTTTCACAAAACACGACGGGGATTTTGTTCTGCCGCACCGATTTGATCACCTTTTCGACCTGTTTAGGCGTGGCTTGCTGCTCGGAGTTGACAGCCCACAGATATAATTCCTTCAGCTTGTAATCGCGAGCCAGATAGGAGAATGCGCCTTCACAACTGACCATGTAGCGTTTGTCTGGGGGAATTACTGCCAGCTCTTTTCGCAGAGTCCGATCAATGTCCTTAATTTTCTGGCTGTAGGCGTTGGCATTGGCATTGAAGGTGGCTGCATTCGGCGGGTCTAGCTCAACTAGGGCTTTGCGAATATTTTCCACATAGATCAGGGTATTTTGAGGTGACATCCAGGCGTGGGGATTGGGTTTGCCTTTGTAAAGGTCTTCAGAAATATCAACGGGTTGAATGCCTTCGCTCAGAGTTACATGGGGAACGTTCTTGAGGTCGCCGTAGAACTTCTGTGCCCAGCGCTCTAGTCCGAGACCGTTATCCAATATTAGGTTAGCTTTTTGCGCTCTGACTAGATCCCTAGGGGTGGGTTGATATCCGTGAATCTCAGCCCCTGGTTTAGTCAGAGATTCGACAATTGCAGCGTCCCCGGCTACATTACGGGCGATATCAGCAAGGACGGTAAACGTCGTGAGTATGACCTTTTTGCCCTGTGTATTTGGGTTGTTTGCGTCCGTTCCCACCTCAGTCGGACTTGGCGGAGTATTGGCTTGGCTCTGTGAATTGGGAGGCGACGGACTGCACGCACTCATCCAGAGTCCTAGTAAAACCCCAGCGGCTGCCCAAAATTGCTTTCTGCTGGATGACGATCGCCCAATTCGCCTGATTGCTTTCATGTTATTTTCATTTTTTTTTCATATTTTACTCATAATTGTGCTTGTCTCTGTGTAAAAGCAGAAATGCAAATTTTCTTAATAAAAAGTGTGAGTAACAAGGGATACTAACTTGTAAATGCAATGCATCATCAATGGGCGAACGGTTAACGCCCATAACGATCACCTTGAATTGAAGGAACCTCAATCACAGACTTCTGTATTCGAGGTAAAAATATTTCAGGTTCACTGTTTAAAGTAGCTCCGCCTTGCTCTTTGACCCTGTTGTACAATACCAACTGCTTGCCCACTCCCAGCGCGTTGAGAATGTGATCGCGTTTCTCTGGTGTGAGCGCTTTTTCCTGCTAGAGAACCGGCGTAGCTCTCTAGCTTTCGATTCCTCCCAGCCACTGAATCGGTGCTAGCCTTCCCACCAGCACTTCTCCCAAAGTTTTGCTGAAACTATCGGTAGATGTTTCCCTTTACTTGGTGATGAGCAATATGAGGCAGAGTTGTAGTTATAACTTAGTTGCAATAGTTATAACTACAACTGGGTGCTATTTGTAGAGTTTTTTTCTTCGGCGCACTTCCCCAATTGCAAAAAAGTATTTTCTTTCGAGTAATAGGACAGTTGGTACTGTAGAAAACAGTCGTTTTAATGATCAATGAACCAATTCTCATTCGCACTTCACTACGAAGGCTTGTGAGAAAATACTCAGTACCCGCCATTTGGCTTACAAAATTACGTGAATATACCATGTGAGATTCGATACCTCTTCGGTTAGCCTCGAAGAGACAATCTGGGAGACATTCCGCAATGCCTGTAACCGAACCCCTATCAACCGCTGTACTTGTGAAGGAAACCCGGAAGCGCCTGGGTCTGACTCAATTACAGTTTGCAAAAACACTGGGAGTATCGTTTCAGGCAGTGAACCGTTGGGAACGGGGCAGGACAAAGCCTTTACCGATCGCTCTCAAGCATATTGAGGTGATGGTGAAGGAAATGGGCGATCGCGGTTCCGATTTGTTGAAGCAGTATTTTGTCAATGAGAGTGACCGATAACCGCGTAAATTACAATAGTTCAGCTAGCCACAGGGCGGCGAAATATTGGGAAACGATAGAGTCACTTAACGATGCCAGCCAATTACACCGAGATTGAAAAACGCCTCTGGGAAGCAGCGGATGAACTGAGGGCGAACTCGAAGCTCAAACCCTCTGAATACTCGGTGCCAGTGTTAGGGCTGATTTTCCTTCTCTACGCTGACTATAAGTTTGCCCTAGTCGAGCAGGAATTAGCGGCAAGTGGGAGTAGCAGGCGGCGCACAGTAGGTAAAGATAATTACCAGGCAAAGGGGGCGTTGTTTCTGCCTGAGACTGCTCGTTTTGATTATTTGCTCAAACTCCCGGAAGCAGAGGATATTGGCGGGGCGATTAATGCGGCGATGAAAGCGATCGCAGACGAGAATGATGAACTCGGCGGTGCTTTGCCCAGAAATTACAACAGCTTGGAAAAATCGATTCTGCGGGAATTGTTGAAAATCTTGAACCGAATTCCCAGAGCAGACATTACAGAGGATGCGTTTGGGGAGATTTATCAGTATTTCCTGGGTAACTTTGCTCAGAAGGAAGGGCAAAAGGGGGCGAGTTTTTTACCCCAATTTCCTTGGTGGCGTTGCATAATAGGATATGAAGTTAGGGTAATTAGCGATGCAATGTCCGCGTTGTGGCTCAACTCATATCCGCAAGAACGGGATCAAGCAAGGTAAGCAGAATCACATTTGCGCCCAGTGTCGTCGTCAGTTCATTGATGAGTATGATGCGCCGAGAACTTACTCACAGGAGGTTAAACAACACTGCCTGAATCTGTACGTCAATGGTCTTGGTTTTCGTGCTATCGAGCGCGTGACTGGTGTGCATCATACAACCGTGATTTACTGGGTGAAGACGCTAGGAACCCAGCTAGCGTCTTCACCCATCATCTCTGAAATTCCGAAGGTGGGAGAACTCGACGAATTGGAAACTTTTGTCGGTGCAAAAAAAACAAAATTTGGGTGTGGACGGCAGTTGACCACTTCCGACCGGGAATTTTAGCTTGGGTGGTCGGCAAACATGATGCTCATACCTTTCGACCGTTGTGGCAGCAGGTTGGCACTTGGCAATGTTACTTCTACGTCACCGATGGGTGGAAAGTCTACCCCTGCTTCATCGACTCAGGCGACCACATTATCAGCAAGACGTACATGACACGAGTGGAAGGGGAAAACACGCGACTGCGGCATTACCTTGCTCGGCTGCAGACGCTCCTAACGTCGCTACCGCTTCGCTATCGCAAGACGTTATGCTACTCCAAATCCGTCGAAATGCTCAAACACTCAATTCGGTTGCTACTGCACTACTTAAAATTCCGCTCACTGCCGAACTTTGCCTAATTCATACTTGACTCAGCAACGCCGATAGCGATTCTTCTACAGAGTGAGAAATTTGCATAGCAACTTATCAGCGAGCGATCGCGCATTTAACAAATTCCGTACCAACATAGGCTTGACCTCTCCTCACTTTAAAAAAAATAGGCATTCAAGCGGAAGTCAAATTTAAACCGCATGCAGAAACAGAGCAAACGCTCAAACAAGCATACAGATACGCTAGATTGTGCGAGAAAGGTTTGGCTATGAGTCTTTTCGAGCAGGGCAGGAAGCTGCGATCCAATCTCTCCTTGATGGTCATGACAGCTTAGCCGTGATGCCCACCGGTTCGGGGAAATCAGCAATTTACCAGATCGCAGGTCTTTTAATTCCCGGTTCGACCGTGGTGATTTCACCACTGATTGCTCTGCAACGCGATCAGGTTGAGTTAATCGTACAGCAAAGCGATGTTCATGAACGATGAGGCTGAGGTAATTGTCGCTACAAGAGCTTTCGGGATGGTGTGCACAAGCCGAACGTGCGGCTTTGTCTTTCACCACGACATCAGCGATTCTGTCGATTCCTACTACCAGGAGATGGGACGGGCAGGGCGAGATGGAGAAAAAGCCTTAGCGATATTGTTCTACTGTCCCGATGACCTCAAGATCCGCCGCTTCTTGGCGAGTAGTGATCAGGTCGATGCTGAGGAGGTAGAACAGGTTGCAGCAGTTGTTCAGAAACAGGATGAACCGATTAAGCGGCGGGACTTGCGAGAACAAACGGGTCTTTCTCAGGCGAAAGTAGCAACAGCACTCAATCGTTTAGAAGAAGTGGGTGTTGTCGAAATGCTGGCGACAGGTGAGGTTGTCGAGAGTGAGCAACCGCCTGAGGTAAGCGAAGCTGCCCAGGAGCGCTATCAGCAATATATGCGATCAGCTTCGCTGGTGTCGTAGGCAATCGCGCCTGGAAATGATGCGGAGGTACGCGACTGTCGCCGCGAGTACCTGCTCAACTACTTTGGTGAAAAGCAAAGAAGACCCTGCGGCTTCTGCGACAACTGCAAAGCTGGGGTAGTCGTGGAGGATTCTGGCTCTAAGCCCTTCCCACTATCGACCCGTGTTGTTCACTCCTCGTGGGGCGAAGGGTTAGTGATGCGCTATAAGGGGGATAAGATGTCATCCTATTTGATGAGGTGGGCTACAAAACCCTTGGTGTTGGCATGGTGAGGCAGCGCGGTCTGCTCAAGCAAGCTGGTTAGCGCACTCAATCAATCTTTCTTTGTCGCCCAAAAAATGTTGTATTAGGTTAGAGGTGAAAAAATGGCTTTAGGTCAAGGCAAGCGTGCTATTGGTGTATTTCCGAATCGTCAAGACACCGAATCGGCACTCAATGAACTGAAAAACTCTGATTTCCCGATGGATAAGGTTTCTGTTGTGGCGCGGGATGTCAGTAAGGATGATGAAATGGCTGAGTCCGAGAGCGAGTTCGTTCGCGAGCAAACTGTCAAAGGTTTAGGAAGTGGTGCCTTGGCAGGTGGGGCATTATTAGGAGGTATCGGTGCTTTAGTTGCAGGTCTTGGGGCGCTGACAATTCCTGGATTAGGTTCTGTTGTTCTGGTAGGAGCGCAGGCAGCCTTAGCTGGGACGTTGGCGGGCGGCTTCTATGGTGCAGGTGCTGGTGGCATAATCGGAGCCGTAATTGGAAATGGGGTTTCGCACGAGCAAGCTAAAGCATATAGCGATCGCCTTTCCAAGGGCAATTATTTGGTCATGATTGATGGCACAGACGAGGAAATCCATCGGGCTGAATCGATTCTTGGCGGTCAAGGCATTCAGGATTGGGGCGTTTATAACAGTGCAACCTGAAGTTAATACCTCAAGTAGAGCGTGAATTAGGATAAGCATCTAAGAGAAAAAAGCGTGTAGCGCATTGCTTCCAAAGTGAATTAATCGCTAGCGTATGCTAAAAGTTTTTAGTACTTACGAACACAACCTAACTTAATACTAGACCTATGCTTTTGATAGAAGTTAGCTAAAACTATAGCAATTATTCTATTTGTAAGTAGACTAAGTTCTCCGAGATTTCTAAAGCCATTAGAAAAGAGACGGTTCTCCTACATAAAACGCGCTTTTAACGAAGCGCGTATTCATTTTTAGGTGTCTATATCTTCCTTTTCTTAATTCCCAGACAGGAAATAATTTTCCCCAAAAAGTATTACTTTTCAAGAATCAGTTATTATGCAACTTAAACCAATAGATCAACAAGTTGTCGTCGTTGTAGGAGCCTCCAGTGGTATCGGGCGAGAAACGGCTATTCAATTCGCGGCGCGGGGGGCGAAGCTGGTAGTTTCGGCTCGTAGCGAACCAGGATTGGATTCTCTAGTTGATGAAATAAGGCAGATGGGCGGTGAGGCGATCGCTGTCCCTT
>CADCTM010000798.1 GCA_902805485.1 uncultured Coleofasciculus sp.
TCCCTAAAGTAACAATTGGGGTATCGCTCAATCCTAAATAGATTTCAAAAGGAGCGGTAAACCTTTCCTCCAGTTGAGTAATTGAAGTGTCAATTTCTAATGCTGGAGAGGGATCAAGTGTACCTGGAATAGAGTCTTGGGCGGGTGTCGGTGCTGGATTGAGATCGAGGGGATTAATAAATGGAATAGTCGGATCATCCAGTAGCTGAGGCGGTTGAGCAACACTCTGAGGCTGAGGCGGTTGAGCAACACTAATTAGCTTAAGATTACCTTCAGTTGTAGTAAATGGAAGCGATTGAAAAGGGTTAAATCTAAACGAACCACTCGTAATTTCACCCTTTGTGCCGTTAATTGCAGAGCTGCCAACTTCAAAAGGAATAATACCGTTTCCACCGTGACGGATAGTAATATTTCCCCCACCATTTCCCCCCGCAGTTGAGATACTAGTTGAAGTGCCATTGCGATCAAAAGTATCTGTTGCACGGAAAAAGCGATCAGTTGTAATGTCTACATCACCGCCTCTACCACTATTACCACCCTGAGCATTAATATATTTCACCTGAATATCATTGATAGGGTCGAGGGTGACACTACCGCCCTTGCCGGAAACACCGCTAGAATCGATTACACCAGTAGTAATGCTGATATTGGCTTTGATTTCAATTTCACCGCCATTTGAAGCTTTAGAAACTAAATCGCCGCTATTAATTGCACCTTCTTGACTAGTGAGAAGAATCTCACCGCCAGCAGTATTAATATTGCCAGTAATTAAGTTGTTAATGGTAGTTAATTTTACGTCACCACCTGTAGTAGTGAGGTTTGCTAAATTAATTGCCCCAGTTCCATTCGTGTGAGTGATGCTGGTGGCAAAAATCGGGTTGGTTGCTGTTAAATTATTGGCATTTTCAATCGTCAGATTGCCAATTGGGATACTATCTCCAACCGCGCTAAAAATTACATTCCCCGTGCCGGCGGCAAGGTTAAGGTCTTGTGTGCCGTTTATAGTGTTGTTAAAGATGATGTCACCCGCCCCTACTCCTGTATTAAGGAATGTATTGCTGGTAAGACTTAGGGGACTATCAACTTGAATATTGCCGCCTGTTGTAGTAACCCGAAATTCTTCAGTGGAGTTAATCGTTGCTGTTCCTGGAATGTTAACAGCACCGCTACCATTATTTTCAACCGTTAAATTCTTGGCGTTGATATTCCCTGCTACGGTAATATCACCGCTGCTATTGTTATTAAGCCCTGTGTCCGCGTTCAAAATTAGGGTTGTATCCCCTGTACCAGAATCTAGGGTAACGCCCGGAGCAAGGCTAATAACGGCATTTCCAGGTTCTCGCTGGGCATTAACAACACCGTTAGCGGCAGTCTTATTAGCAATTAAAGTAAGGTTGCCATCATCCGTCGTAATGTTGGCATTAAGTAGCACAGAGCGTCCAGCTTCAAGGGTAAGGTTGCCGCCATTGCCGTTGGGATTGTTGAAAATAAAGGGATTGTTGACGGTAATATCATTGTTGGCTTGTAAGGTGACAGCAGTGCCTGTGTTGGCGAGTTGGGAAAGAAGTTGGGGATTAATGGTGATATTTTGATCGCTAAAATAACTGTTGATTAGGGTGTCGGGGTTAGCGATGCCGATATCAAATCTTCCCGCATTGGCGTTGGCATTAGGAGAAGCAAAGGCATAATTGCCGTTATCCAAAGGAACAATCTTGCCTCTGCCAAAATTATCATTAGGATTACTTCCCGAAATCCGACTAATTTCTCCTCCCGTCGTACCGTCACCTAAAATTACTGTGCCGGCAACATTTATTCCATTAATACTGGCATTTGGGTTGCCAAAAACATAATTACCATTTCCTAAAGCTGTAATCTTATTATTGCCAAATCGGTCACTTGAATTAATCCCCGAAATCCGACTAATTTCCCCTCCCGTCGTGCCGTTGGCTAAAATTACCGTCCCTGCCGTATTGATTCCATCAATCTGGGCATCTGGATTGGCGAAAACATAATTACCATTACTTAAAGAAGTAATCGCACCAACTCCAAAAAAATCATTCGGATTAACCCCAGAAATCCGACTAATTTCTCCTCCCGTCGTGCCATTCGCTAAAATTACCGCCCCCACATTCACAATGCCATTAATCTGAGCATTTGGATTGCCAAAAACATAATTACCATTGTTTAAAGCAGTGATAGCGCCGTTACCAAAAAGTTCATTCGGATTAACCCCAGAAATCCGACTAATTTCTTCTCCCGTCGTACCGTTAGCTAAAATTACCGTCCCCGCAGTACTAATGCCATTAATCGTTGCATAGGGGTTGCCGAAAACATAATTCCCGTTATTCAAAGCAGTGATATCGCCGTCGCCGAAAAATTCGTCCTGATTAATGCCAGAAATTCGACTAATTTCCGCCCCAGTCGTACCATTAGCTAGAATCACAGCCCCACTATTAACAATCCCCCCAACATCTGCGTTTGGATTGCCAAAAACGAAATTACCATTACTTAAAGCAGCGATCGCATTATTGCCCAATGCATCATCTTGATTAACGCCAGAAATCCGTCCAATTTCTGTCCCTGTTGTACCGCTACCTAAAATCACTGTCCCCGCATTCGCAAGTCCATTAATCGTTGTATTCGGGTTGCCAAAGACATAATTACCATTGCTTAAAGGGACAATAGCCGTACTACCAAATAAATCATTAGCATTTACCCCCGAAATGCGATTAATTTCCGCCCCGGTGCTGCCATTAGCTAAAATCACCGTCCCAGCATCGACGACTCCGTTAATGTCTGCAAAAATATTGCCAAAAACATAATTGCCATTAGTCAAAGGTCTGAGGGCACCAAACCCAAATCTGTCGTCAGCATTGGCGCCATTAATCGTACCCAACAAAGCGCCAGTTTCTGGATCAAACAAATAAACCGCCCCCGCATCCGTAGCAATCAAATCATCTCTAGGTGAAGAGACAACAATATTGCCATTCGTTAAAATAGCCGACTCATTACCAAAATTATTCCCCGTCGCTGGATTCGGGTCGATAAGTTGAAAGGTTTGATCGCCTGGGCTATCAGCAATCGTAATGTTTTTCGGGTCAAGTAATAATTGTCCGGCGTCACCATTGACGGCGCTAGCATCCGCCATCCCCCCAAATACCAGTTCATTCTTACTCGAAACTTCAATTAAACCGCCGTTTCCGCCTACACTACCGCCTTTAGTTGTAATGCTGCCATAGAAGTTAGTCTGTTGGTCAGACCAAACAATCACCCGTCCGCCATCTCCCGTTATTAAAGCATCAGCATTTAAATTGCTAGAAGGGTTGACAAAAGTCGTTTGTGCATTTGTTGCCCCCAAGGTTTGACCCTGATAGTCCCCACCCACCAAAATCTCGCCGCCGCCGTTTTGTCCGCTAGCATCAATCTGAGTTGCAAGCAAGCGCAAATCCTGCCCAAATAAATGCACTGCCCCTCCGACTTTCCCCTTTGCTGACAAGGTGCCAGAGGTTGTTAGCCTGGTTTGAGTACCGCCGTTAAACTCAATGATTCCACCTTGACGAGTCCCATTTACTGATGTCTGGGCGCTTGCCGTTTGAATTGCTGTCCCGGTGTAGTTAACTCGAATTTCGCCACCATTCCCAACGATGCCACTGGCATTAATAATTCCCGCGTCAAGGAAGTTGGTTGTTTCTATACCAATTCTGCCGCCGTTGTTACCTCTTGCCTGAATTTCACCGCGATTTTCTACCACCCGCCCTGTGATGTTAATCGCGCTTGGATTGCTTCCTGTGGTTGAGATTTGCCCTTGGTTGACAACGTAACCACTATTTCCCGTTAGGATTGCTGGTAAGTCCTGTAGCTGAATCGGCAATTGCTGACCATCTGCGGTTGTTAAGGGTTGAATTTCTAAACTTAGTAAGTGTCCGGGTTGAGTAATCCTCACTAAGTTCTTACCGGGTACCGCAGTAAGGTTAATTTTCCCTGACGGCGCCCCAATTCGCCCTGTATTGGTAATACTGCCACCAAGTAGCGTTAAGTTTTGTCCGTTTTGGACAATGAGATTGCCGGAATTGACAATTGCTGCTGGTTGTGATATTGAAAAAGAAAAAGCGCTGGGACTGCCGATTAAAGTTTGATAGTCATTATCGCCGATCGCCTTGAACCAACTCGTCCTACCCCGATCCGTTAAACCAATTCCTGTAGCCGTCGTGGCAGTAAAGTCACCTGGGACATTGAGGCGGGCATTAGAACCGAAGACAATTCCGGCGGGGTTGATTAAGAATAAATTAGAGTTTCCACCCGTGACTTGAATCAGTCCATTGATAATCGAAGGATCGCCGCCGGTGACTCGCCCCAAAATATTACGAATCAAAGGATTCGAGATAAAAGTCGCAATCTGACCTGAATCCAGTCCAAATTGTTGGAAACTTTGGAATAGATTAGTTTTATCGCTCGATAGGGCGCCGCCGTTGATGATGAAGCGGTTTCCCGTCTGGGTGACTGTTGTATTGGTGTTGTCAGTCGCTGGCGTGATCGATTGAGCGATCGCGTAGCGGGGCATGGCGGAACTGTTAGGTTCAGCGCCCATCACCTTTTGAATTGGGTAAAGCCCAGCCACCCCCAAGGCAGACACTCTGCACAGAGGCAGGAGCAAGGCTAGCCACAACTGACGCGATCGGGCAAATTTCATTGTATATGACCCCACAAGGACTGTTATCGGCAGTAAAACGATATCATTGAGAGCTTTAGCCCCTAACAAAAGGGTAGTAAAAGTTAGGAAAAGTGTGGAGTCAGCCCAATTACCGCAAACCCAGCCGCAGATGTCGGTGAATAGGGGCGTAAGAATGGCATCATATTCATATTAGAGCGACTCAATCTTGTTTCAGCCAGCCAATAACTATGGGGTTTGCAGACCTATCAATTGCGGAGATTGCCGCTGAATATGACCTTCCTGTCGAGGAGGTTTATTATCTATGCGAGCAGTTGGGAATTGCTTACAAAACTCAAGAAACTCATTTAGCCCTGGAAGATGCCAAGGCAATCATTTCTAAGATTTTGTCTCAAAGACAGGACTCAGGGATACCCCCTACTGGGGCAGGAGATTGAAACTCAAGCGCCGCCGCGTTGAGATTTCCTTTGGAAAGCTCCAAGGACGCTCACTTGAGTGTTTCCTTGGTTCTGTGAGCGGTCTTTTTTAACCCTAATAATTTGGTTGATGGTGATGCCTCTCTTGTTTGAGGATAGCCAGAGCTTGAGTCCATGCTGTGTTGATAATCCGAGACAAATGAGCCAATTTTTTAATGGAGAACCAAGAATGAAGCGATTCATTTTGCTAGCTTTGGCAACTGTATTCTTTGCCTTCCAAATGGCAGTTGGCAGTGTGTCCGCCGTTGAACTAGACACCGATATCCGTACGATCAAGGCGACTGAATCGGGAGATACTACTGTTCTCACCCTTGAACAAGTACAGAAAGGTAAACGTCTTTTCAACGATACCTGCGCCCAGTGTCATGGTGGCGGCAGAACTAAAACTGACCCCAACATTGGCCTCAGTACTGATGTGCTTGCTGGAGCAACACCACCACGGGATAGTGTTGATGCCTTGGTGGATTACATGAATAATCCCACTACCTATGATGGGGAAATTGAAATTTCTGAGTTACATCCTAGTACCAAGAGTGCTGATATCTATCCTGAGATGAGAAATCTGACGGATGACGAGCTAAAAGCGATCGCTGGTCATATCCTCCTCCAGCCGAAAATCCTCGGCAGAATGTGGGGAGGCGGGAAAGTCTACAACTAACGTTTGAAAGGCAGAGGTCATTAGTCAAGCGCTCTTTAGGGTATTACGAAGGACACTGACTAATGACACTCCTTAACAAGGGAAGCTGCTGTACGCGATCCAATACGAGGTAAAGATGCTGACCAGCTTAAACAAAATCATTCAAGTTTTTCGTTCCTTACGGCGTCAACTGTTTTCTGTTCTCTGTCTACTCGCCGCTTTTGTGGCTGTTTTCAGCATCTTTCAGGTCAGTCCCGCTAATGCCGCTGTAGACACCTACGTCCGGCGCTATCTACAAGCTACTGAACCCGTTTCTCTTGATGTGGATGGCAAAGGTCAGACGGCACAGTTTTCCGCTGATGATTTATCCGCCGGTAAGGAGCTATTTGAGACGCATTGCTTGAATTGTCATGTTGGTGGTGCGACTTTACCTGATCCAACGGTTTCTTTATCTCTGAAGACGTTGGCTGGTGCTACACCACCCCGCGATACAATTAACGGTTTAGTGACGTTCCTCCGGGAACCAATGACCTACGACGGCAGCGATACTAGCTTTTGGTGTCGCCAAGTCCCGGAAAGTTGGATGCCAAAAGCCCAAATTGAACAGCTAGCCGCTTTCGTTCTCCGTGCCGCCCAAAAAGCGCCCGGATGGGGAACATCACAGTTTTGACCGTTAAGGTACGGTTCTCACAACAAAAAAAAGGGAAACAGTCACCCTTAAATCCCTAAAATATTAATAGTAAGGATTCAATTGCGAATTTTCGGAGAAAATGATGAAATTTAAAGCCGCGATTTTCCGCAGGTTAGGTCTACTCCTGTCTGCTCTCTTGCTAGTAGTTACTAGCTTTGCTTTACAAGCATCCCCAGCGGCAGCAGAAACCTATACTGTGAAGATGGGTACAGATAAGGGATTGCTTCAATTTGAACCAGCGTCTGTCACCATTAAGCCGGGTGATACGGTCAAGTGGGTCATGAACAAAGTGCCACCTCACAACGCTGTCTTTGATGATGTCAAGTTTCCCGGCGCCGATAAGGCAATGGCAAAGAAGATGTCTCACGATAAGTTAATGTTCTCTCCTGGTGAAAACTACCAAACAACTTTCCCAGAAGACGCTACCCCAGGTACTTATTCGTACTATTGCCAACCGCACCGTGGTGCTGGTATGGCAGGCAAAATCGTTGTGGAATAGTCCAAAATCTGAAGGATTTAGCATTCCCAGCGAGTGAGGGGACATTTATATGTGATCATCACACCACTGGGAGCGCCATCTCGGTTTTGATAACTCTTTCTAGCTAGGTTAGTAAGTTTTTTCAAGTATCCAGACTTTATGTCAAGACTAAACCCTTCTTGCTTTCAAGAGGGGTTTTTTGCTGCTCAAAAAACTTAGGAAGACTTGATTCAAATACAGCAGTTTTCAAGTTCTCGGTATAGACAAACCTGTAGGAGCGGGTTTTGTCGAGCAAAGAGTTGGTTTGAATACTGATGTAATGTTAAGGTTAATCCTTACACTTTTATGTATTACACTGACGCGAGAAATAGCTATAACAAGAAATGTCTCCAAAGTGGGCAGACAAATAGAGGCTCATTAGGCTAAAGTTTTGCCAGTTTTGAATAGATCGGAAAAATCCTCGTGTTCCCAATTAACGATAACAATCCGACGCGAACCACGGCTTATGTGACTTATGCCCTGATTGTGATAAATATTTTTGTATTTATCTATGAACTAAGCTTGACAGAATCGGAACTAAAGCAGTTTTTTTCGCTTTATGCTGTTATTCCCAAAGAACTAAGTGCTAATTTATCGGGCATTTTAGTTAATCAACCTGTGCCAGAACCGCTAACTTTGATAACCTGCCAATTTTTGCATGGTGGTTTTGCACATATTTTTGGGAATATGTTGTTTTTGTGGATTTTTGGTAACAACGTAGAAGACCAGCTTGGTCACTTCAAGTATTTAATTTTTTACCTTGCTTGTGGAGCACTGGCAGCTTTGTCTCAATGGTTTTTCTCAACGCAGTCGGCTCTACCTTCGTTGGGTGCTAGTGGTGCAATTGCTGGTGTTTTAGGCGCTTATATCCTAAGATTTCCCAACGCCAGAGTCCGAACATTAGTGTTTTTGGGTCCCCTTATTATATTTCCGGCAATTCGGGCAATTTTCTTCTTGGGGATTTGGTT
>CADCTM010000799.1:0-5681 GCA_902805485.1 uncultured Coleofasciculus sp.
TACTCGTTGTAAATTATTCTCACTGAAATCGATAAAAACCGGGTAAAATTGTGCTTGAGATGTCGAGTTTGTTGGGGGAGGATCACCACAGCTTGACTGAGGAAATTGAGCATTCTCAAACTCATTGGATGAGGCAACTGTTGTTGTCGGCGATGGCGAAGGAGTATCAGGGTTTTGAGGAGAAAGGGGTGGTACAGTTACTGAGTTAATATAAGCGATCGCAACTCCCCCAGCCACAACGATCATCATGCCCCCTAAAATTAGAGGAAATTTATTAAAGTTTGCCGTTTGCCTAGCAGGTAATACAGGTAAAGTTTGGGTTTTGGCGACGGGTTCGGGCAGAGTCTGGGGTAAAATTGTTGGTGGAACAGATGACTCGTTCAATTGTGCGATCGCATCTAGTGCATCATTGGCTGATTGATAACGATGTCTATAGTCATAACGTACCATTCTATTTAAAACAGATGCCAATCCTGGACTAATTTGTACCTGGTGTTGCCAGAAAATTTCCCCAGTTTTCGAGTCTTCCTGAAAATGAGTAGGATGCACCCCTGTCAAGGCTTGAATTGCAATAATCCCTAGGGCATAAATATCACTATTGGGGCGTGGTCTGCCTAATCCCTGTTCACTTGGCATATACCCTGGAGTCCCAATCGCTACTGTCGCACCCATCGGAATCTCAGGCATTGCTGATGCCGTCCGAACTTGCTTAACTGCCCCAAAGTCAATCAGAACTAACTTACCGTCTGAGGTGCGTCTGATTAAGTTTTCGGGTTTAAGATCACGATGAATTACCCCATAACTATGAACAAACTTTAGGATGTTTAAAACATCTTTTAATAGTCCAAGAACTTGGCTCTCCCTCCAAGATTTACCTGGATGTAATTCTGTGTTAAGCGGACGACCAACAATGAATTCTTGCACCAGATAAAATTCTTGATTTTCTTCAAAATAAGCTAACAATCTGGGAATTTGATCATGGTTTCCGAGCTGTTCTAATGTTTCGGCTTCGCTCTTAAATAAGCGCCTAGCTGTTTCTAAGTAATTCGGGTCAGAACTTGCCGATTTGAGGTGCTTGACAACACAGGTTGGGTTGCCAGGACGACGAGTATCTTCGGCAACATAAGTTTTACCAAAGCCTCCGGCACTGAGAACTTGGATAACTTGGTAACGCCTATCTAATAACTTGCCTAACATTTAGTCTCTGCTCAATGCCTCAAAACTGGATTGCCGTTAAAACAAAATAAGAGAACCAGCCACTGACTATTAACATTACTGGAACAATTAACGCTGCTGCTTTTTCAGGAAGATTGGAAATTTGAGTGCAACCACTGTAAAGTATGAGAATAGTGTAGCAAGTAACAAATACGCTGAGAATCGCCAGAGTATAATTCGGCAAGATGTTAGCAAGAGTACTGAACAGAAGCAAAAAGCTTAAGGGTAAAAGAGAAGCACCTGCTAGGAAAATATCACCGATAAAACGACCAGGACGGCGAAAAATTCCACGAGTGATTACACTAATCATACTCAGGCTAAAAAATGGCGCAGCGGCAACAAGCATCAACTTGTAAATCGAAACCTCATTAAATAAATCCCGCCACCCTATATATATCCCAGTAACAAAGGAAAAATTAGCGATCGCACCAAACAAAATTGCAACCGCAAATGCTTGAGACTTGTCGAGGCTGGCAAAGGCAGGTAGCAGCCCTCCGGCGGGATTCATTACAATCGATTTAAAGGCAAAAAGCGCATTACTAAATACTGCCAGTGTTGCACCGATAGTATGTTTTCCTGGCTTTCTAAATTTCTTAGTTTTAGTGAGCATTTTGAGAGTATCCTTTGCCAACTGATAGCCGTTTCTATCACCTTGCTCGCTAAAAAGTGCTGCGGCTGTCTTCAAATCTGCAATCGCTAAGGGCAGTTCTTTTAAATCATGGCTAGCTACACTTCGTTGATAGTAAGATTGAGCATCATCGGGTTCCAGACGAATGGCTTGAGTATAGGCTTCAATGGCAGCTTGCGTGTATCCCAAACGGTAACGCGCCCGTCCTTGATAGTAATAAGCTTGAGCTAAGTTGGGATTAATTTGTAATGCTTGGCTACAATCTTTGAGGGTTCCGCGATCATCTCCCAGTTTATAGCGCGTTGTCGCCCGTTTGAGATAGGCTTCAACAAACAGAGGATTAAGTTCAATCGCCTGAGTATAATCCTCAACCGCTCCCTGATAATCTTTATCCAAGGTTTTAGCGACAGCTCGAACATAGAAGTCTTGAGGACTTTTTTGCCGTTTTCGCTCTTTAGTTTTCATCGATTCAAAGCCTTGATCGTATTCGGTTCGCTGTACCGAGTCGGAAAGAACTTCGTAAGCTTGACAGATTTCTTTGAATCTTTCTGCGGCAGATGGGTTTCCTGGATGCAAGTCTGGATGGTATTCGCGAGCAAGACGGCGGTAAGCTTCTTTGATTTCCTCTGTGGAGGCGTTTCGGGAGACTTTGAGAATTTTGTAGTAGTCGCGAGAGTCCTTCATGTGTGACGTGAGGCTAGGGAGCGCTTTACTATAAGCGTGTCACATACAAGGGAAAATCGGCAAAGAGGCTCAAAGAAAGGAGGCGAGATGTCCTTAACAATTCCCCTCAACTTCTTCACAAGCACCGATACTTACCCAACTACTCGAACCATCGGCCCAATGTTCTTTCTTCCAAATCGGGGCATTATGCTTTAACGTATCGATCGCATATTTACACGCTTCAAACGCTTCTGTGCGATGAGGACAACCTACTGCCACTAAAACGCTAATTTCCCCAACTTGCAAACGTCCTGTGCGATGATGAATTACTACGCGATTAACATCATCCCATTTTTTGCGGATCTCGGCGGCAATCGCGCCAAATACCTGTAGTACCATCGGTTCATAGGCTTGATATTCCAGGGCAACAACGGGTTTACCATCGGTTTGATGGCGTACCGTGCCACTCATGACAACAATTGCGCCATTTGCGGGATCATCTGCGATCTCATAAATTTCTGATAGCGACAAGGGTGCAAAAGTAATTGCAAAGTGATCACCTATATGCTTTTGACTAGAAGGGTTGTGAGATGCTGTTAATTCTAAATTCATTAGCGTTTAACTATTCTTTCTTCAAAGTTTAACTCTATTATCTTGAAACAAGTAGCTTAGTTAAAATTCAACTTTACAATATATTTAAAAAATCTTCGTAATTGAAATCTAAAACCTAAAAAATGGTAAAATTCAATTAAATATATTTTACTAAAATGAAAGCCCCACTGCCTGATAATGAAACGGCAAGGCTTAAGGTACTTTGCCAGTACAAAATTCTTGATACCGCTCCGGAAGAAGCATTCGATGATTGTACAACTTTAGCTGCACAGATCTGTGAAACACCAATAGCTTCAATCTCACTCATCGATGAGAAACGGATATGGTTGAAGTCAAAAATTGGTTTAACCTTTACCGAAGTTGACCGAAAAAATTCTTTTTGCAGCCACACTATTCTCCAAAAAGAAGTATTAGTCGTTCAAGATACTTTGGCTGACGAACGTTTTGCGCCAAATCCTTTAATGACAGCATCTGGACTGATTCGGTTTTATGCCGGTGTTCCCTTAATTAACTCTCAAGGATACGCCCTCGGCACACTGTTTGTAATGGACTCTATGCCGCGAGAACTTAAGCATTCACAAATCGAGGGATTACAAGCGTTAAGTCGCTTAGTAATTACCCAACTGGAGCTACGAACTAAATTAGCCGACTTAATTCAGGTAGAACAAGAAAGTAAACAACTAGAAGTGAAGCGGCACTTAAGAGATCAAAAAATTATTGATTTCTTAGAAAATGGTAAAACTGGGATGCATTGTGTCGATGCTTCTCCTTTAAAAGACGGTTTATGTGTTTATTTTAGTGACAGTACAAAACTGAAGCAGGCAGAACAGAAAATCCGCGAACAAGCCGCTTTGCTCGATATTGTAACCGAAGCAATTTTTGTGCAAGATTTAGATAATAAAATCCAATTCTGGAATAAAGGCGCAGAGCAACTTTATGGCTGGACAGTTGAAGAAGTAATCGGTAAAGAAGCTAGAAAATTATTATATCCAGAAAAAAACCTGACTCAACTGCAAGAAATTCAAGAAATTATTGCAGTTGAAGGGCAGTGGTGCGGGGAATTACATCAGCTTACAAAAAGCAACAAAAAAATAATTGCTCAAAGCCGTTGGATGCAGGTAAAAAATGAAAAAGAAAAATCTAATTTAACTTTAGTTGTTAATACCGATATTACTAAAAATAAAGACATCGAAGCTCAGTTCCTTCGTGCCCAGCGCCTGGAAAGTATCGGAACATTGGCAGGTGGAATTGCTCACGATTTGAATAATGTCTTAGCGCCAATTCTCATGGCAATTCAGCTTTTATCTCTCAAATTTAACGATGAGCAAAGTCAGCAATGGCTGGAGATTTTGGAAACGAATGCCAAACGAGGTGCAGATTTAGTCAAGCAAGTTGTATCATTTGCACGAGGAATTGAGGGGGAACGGACTCTTATCCAAGTCAGACATTTGATTTCAGAAATTCGACAGATTGCTAGGGAAACATTCCCAAAACATATTGAAATTTATATTGATGCCTCAGAAGATTTATGGACGGTTCACGGTGATGTTACACAACTACATCAAGTCCTGATGAACCTTTGCGTCAATGCTCGTGATGCTTTGCCTGAAGGAGGTAGTATCCGGATCTCGGCGGACAATATTTTTATTGACGAACACTATGCCAAAATGCATATGGATGCCAAGGTTGGTGCTTATATTGCTCTTGCCATTTCCGATACGGGGACAGGTATCCCAGCAGCAATCTTGGAGCGAATCTTTGAACCGTTTTTTACAACAAAAGAAATCGGAAAAGGAACGGGACTAGGACTTTATACAGCCCTAAGTATTATTAAAAGTCATGGAGGTTTTATTAATGTGTATAGCGAGGTTGGACAAGGAGCGCAATTTAAAGTATATTTGCCAGCGTTAGAAGAGCCAGAATCACCGATATTTGCCGAGTCAGAATTACCCACAGGACAAGGAGAACTTATCCTCCTTGTCGATGACGAAACTGCGATTCGGCAAATTACTCAAATATCATTAGAAACCTACGGATATACAGTAATGGAAGCCTGCGATGGCATAGAAGCGATCGCTCTTTATGCACAGCACAAAGCCGAAATTAACTTAGTCCTGGTGGATATGATGATGCCCAACATGGATGGACTAACGACGATCCGCACGTTGCAAAGACTTGAACCGCAGGTAAAGATTGTTGCTGTTAGTGGCTTAGTTTCTACAGATAAATTGGTACAAGTCGCCACGTTGGGCGTTAAAACTTTTTTATCCAAACCATATACCACTAAGGAATTACTGCAAAGCATTAGTGAACTTCTTCACACTTGCCCTCAAACATAATTGATGTTTCTCTAAAAGCTGATTTAAGCCAAGCTTAAGAAACTAAATCGTCTACATCACCAAATCAGCGTTTATCCTAGAGGTAGGGAACTTGTGGAGTGCTAGCTCATGGCGACCAGTATCATGCAACGAAATAATGTCCACCTCCTAGGCGAGGGTGAGCAAACCATCATCTTTGCTCATGGTTTTGGCTCAGATCAAACTGCTTGGCGACATCAAATAAA
>CADCTM010000799.1:5691-7941 GCA_902805485.1 uncultured Coleofasciculus sp.
TCGCATAGTGCTATTTGACCATGTAGGCGCTGGCAAGTCAGATTTTTCTGCCTATAGTCCCCGTCGCTACAGCAGCCTCTACAGCTATGCTGAGGACTTGTTAGATTTATGTGCCGAGTTAAAGCTAAAAAAGAGCATCCTAGTCGGTCACTCGGTTAGTGGTATGGTGAGCTTACTTGCCGCCTTAGTTGAACCAGATTGTTTTAGCCAACTGATTTTTCTGGATGCATCCCCTCGTTATCTCAACGATGATGGCTATTACGGAGGCTTCGAGCAATCCGAACTTGATGCATTTTACGACGCCATGTCAACTAACTACTATGCTTGGGCAAGTGGTTTTGCGCCAATTGCCATGGCGACCCAAGATAAACCAGAGTTAGCGAAAGAATTTGCCAGTACCCTAGCAGCGATTCGTCCCGACATTGCCCAAGCTGTTGCTAAGGTAATTTTTCAGTCTGATCACCGCGCTGAGTTAGAGCGTCTTAATGTCCCAACTGTCATTTTACAGGCAAGTGATGATGTCGCTGTACCCCCTAACGTTGGTCAGTACATGGAAGATAAAATCACTAAAAGTAAGCTCGTTCCCCTCTCAGCGCGAGGACACTTACCTCATATCAGCGCCCCAAACGTGGTGACAAATGCGATCGCTCAATGTCTTGCCGCCTAACATTCCCAGTCTTCAATTTACAACTCCCAAGGCATCCTCCTGATCGGCTACCGACGTTTGCACCCGCTTTACTAGGATTAACTCTCTTACTCGTCGGGTTGGGCTTCCTGGAGCGCTGGAGTGCTATACAACTCATCGCCCCTGTCCTCTTGACAATTTGCATAATAGTACCCCGAAAAATTGGGCAAGTGGCATTATTAATCGGGTTCCCTTTGCTGTGGGGAATTCAGGGATTACACCAATCCCTAGTATTCGCCACAGCAGCACTCTTCGGCATTCTCACAGGCAGATATTTACGGGGAATCGAGTGGCGGTTAGCATCTCAGTCGGTGTTAGCAACCCTCACAGAAATTGAAACCACAGACAAAGATGCCGACAGCGTCCCAATACTGATCACCCAAGCGGTAACGTTACTGCGCGACTTTGCTTGTGCCGATAGTGCGATCGCCTTACGTCAACTTGATGAAGTAACCGCCGAAGCTTTAGTCTGCCTGCCAGAAAAGGCACTCCCCGATCGCCTCACCACTCCCGCCTTATTTGAGGCAGCAATACGAGAAAACCGTTGCCTATACTATCCAGACTATTCCTCTACTCCCGGCGCGTCCCATGTTCTACTCGCTCAAGGCACTCAATCTGTTGCCATTCTCCCCCTCAATTCAGCCAATGGTAAACAAGGCGCAATTTTATTAATCTGGCATCATCGCACAGAGATTTCTTCACACCTGCAACAGTTCATCAATTCTCTCCTCGGTAAATTACGAACATTACTAAACTTTAGCGATACAACCATCCGCCTCGACCAGTTACAAGCACGTTTTAGTGCAATGCTCGAAACCATTCATCAAGGTGTCGTATTCGTTGATGAAAGTGGCGAACAAGGTTGGCTCAATCAAGCGGCAGCCGTCCAATTAGGACTTAACTCTGGTGCCATAGAACCGCCCTTACTTGCCCAGGCAATGGCAATCTTACGCACAAGTGCTGATAATCAATCTGAAATTGCCACACAAGCGGCAGAATTTTTCACTCAACCGCAAGCGATAATTCGTAATTGGAATTGGGTTTTTTATCAACCTAAACCAAAAGTCCTCAGTCTTTCTAGTACAGCAACTCGTGTCCGCGATGTTCCTGGTCGTTTATGGATATTAGATGATATTACCGAGCAATATTTTGCCCAACAAGCCTTAGTAAATAGCACAAAAGAATTATCCCAAGCGAATCTTGAACTCGAAAAAGCTAAGGCAGCAGCAGAAGAAGCGACTCGCGTTAAAAGTCAATTTCTCGCGAATATGAGCCATGAAATTCGCACTCCAATGAATGCGATTATCGGCATGACAGGTTTATTACTCAACACCCCATTAAACCTGCAACAGCGGGATTTTGTAGAAACGACTCAAAGTAGTAGCGATGCGCTACTAATGCTAATTAATGACATTCTTGACCTCTCAAAAATTGAATCAGGCAAGCTAGAGCTAGAACATCATTCGTTTAACCTCAGAACTTGCGTTGAAGAATCTCTTGACTTTCTGGCTTTTAAGGCATCAGAAAAAGGCATTGAACTCGCCTACTTAATTCATCCTGAAACT
>CADCTM010000800.1 GCA_902805485.1 uncultured Coleofasciculus sp.
AAAAGCCATTTATCATCAAGTTCTGTTGTATCGTTTATTTTTGCACCCCTCAGATCAGCACCACTGAGATTTGTACCGCTTAGATTAGCACCACCTAAATAGGCTCCATACAGGTTGGCATAGCTCAGATCAGCTTCACTTAGGTCAGTTCTATCGAGATTTGTAGCCATCAAGTCGGCATAGCTCAAATCGGTATTACTTAAATCAGCACTATTTAGGTCGGCGCTACTTAGATTTGCACCGCTTAGGTCACAATTACTCAGGTTGACACTACTCAAATCAGCGCCATATAGGTTAGCAAAGGTTAGGTCAGCACCGCTCAAATTAGCATCTCCGAGATCGGCATAACTTAAATCAGCACTACTCAAATTGGTACTGTCCAAGTTAGCAAATCGCAATTTAGCTCCACTTAAGTCAGCTCCACTTAAGTTGGCTCCACTGAGGTTAAAACCTAAGAAATTGATGCCTTGCAATTGGGAACCACTCAAATCAGCTCCTACAAAAGCTTGAGAAGGAGGTATACCCGCACGCTTCGCTCGATCTCGCAAATCATCTATTTTTGTGGACTCTACACCCTTGCTCAGGTTTGGAGAATCAGGTTGATTTTCTAGTTCAGAGGTATTGCTAAGGCAATCAGAAGTGTCTTCATCCGTCACCAAAGGATTATCAACGTCAGAAAGTTCAGAGAAAAACTCTTTCCAAAATGCTTGTCGCTCTGCATGAGTCATTATGACCGTTGAACCGACTCTTACCTGTTCAGGGGTCAACGAGAGTCGGGAGTCCCCACTCGCTTTCTTGTCTGAGACAGAAGGCTTTGGATTGTGTTCTTGAGAACTCGAAGACATATCCGTCCTCTCCAGGGGCAATTGTTGTCGAATCCAAATACTGCATTTGGATGATATCTCTATAGTATTGAAAAGCCTCTTCCAAAGATACAAGTTCGATTAGCTTTTCACTCGTACCCTCCGAACAATATCTTAACCCAACCTGTACCGTATACCAGATCAGCCATTTTCCTACTGGTTCAATTAGGCGATTAGTTTGCTGATTTCTGTTAGTTGGGTTAGTCTCCAGATGCTCTATTTCTAGAAATTTTGGGGAACCTGGATAGGGATAGAGACCGTATCGAACTATTCCCCAAATTTGCTCTTCATAAATTAGTTTGACGATTTTTTGGCAATCAGAATCAGTCTTTTGCCATAGTTCAGTCCATTTAAAAGTCCAGTCAGCCG
>CADCTM010000801.1 GCA_902805485.1 uncultured Coleofasciculus sp.
GTAGCGATATTTATGTGGTGATACTATTACCGAAGCTGATTGGTGTGTTTTCACAACTTTGTTGCGGTTTGATGCTGTTTATTACGTTCATTTTAAGTGCAACCTGCGCCACATTTACGAATATCCTAATCTCTGGAATTATCTTAAAGATTTATACAAGCAGCCAGGGGTTAAGGAAACTTGCAATCTTGAACACATTAAGTTGCATTATTATAAAATTCATCCGAATGTGAACCCGACGGGGATTGTTCTTTTGGGACCGATTCTTGATTTTGATGCGCCTCATAATCGACAATAACTAATAATAATTATGACTAAAGCCTAATATGAGTTATGGTTTAGTGGTGATGGCGCGACTTATGGGATTGATGGGGTTGACGCATGATGGCATCTGCGATCGCGATCGCATTAGGTGCGACTTTAAGCTTAGTTTCTAATGGTACTATCCCCTTTGCCGTCTCAATAGTGCCGCAAGATAAGGCAGGTGGGGACGGGGATTTATTTTAGTCGTGGCGCTGTTGCGAAGAAGTAGACCTTGGCTGGCAACTTACCGAGAAATTCATATGGCTGAGGCAGAAAATGATTTAGCATCTTTAGCTTCAAAGATGGCACAGCTTGAGCAGCGACAAGATGTTACAGCAAAGTATGCGGTAGGGGTTAAACGCCAATTAGATGAATTGACGCTGGAATTCAAAAACCTGCAACAGCGCATCGAAAAGCCACCAGCTTTGAGCAATAGTTTGAATGATATTAAAACTACCAACTCAGTTGAAGCCCAAGTGAATGTTGATGCTGATGAGATTGATGCCGAGGCTCAACAGGAGGAAAACGTTGCAGTTTTTAGTGATGAAGGATTCAAGATAGCGAGAATGACTCAGCTTCTTGGCACTTATGGAGATTTGTTGATTCTAGAAGCTTATTTAGCAGAAGAAAACACTTCGGGAACACCTATGAGTGTTGAAGAATTTTGGCTGCGGTATAAGACTGAAGGAGAAAGAGATTTTACTGGGGTTAACTTAGCGGGATCAGATTTGACGGGAAACTCTATATGCCATCAAATCAACTTGAGCAAAGCCAATTTAAATGGCGCCAAGTTGAGTGGCAACTGGATTGGTAGCAACTTCAGTGAGGCAAATTTAACTAAAGCAAACCTGAGTGGGGCAAACCTGAGTGAGGCAAATCTGAATGCCGCTAATTTAGACGATGCAGACCTGCATCAGGCAAAACTAC
>CADCTM010000802.1 GCA_902805485.1 uncultured Coleofasciculus sp.
ACGGTAACAATTTTCTTATGCGTAACAAACTTTTTTCAGTAGCAAAACCCCTTTTAAAATCTTTGGTCGTCTTTGGGCTGATGTTTACCTTGGTATTAGGTAACGCTGGTAATGCTCTAGCGGCTCGTAGCGGGGGTCGTATTGGTGGGGGTTCTTTTCGCGCCCCAACTCGCACTTACTCACCTCCTAGCGGCGGCTATCGCGCTCCAGTTGGTGGATATGGTGGGGGCTATGGCTATGGTGGCGGTGGATTTGGATTTCCGTTTATCTTTCCCTTCATTGGTATTGGTGGGGGATTTGGCGGTTTATTCGGGATTCTGATTTTCTTTGCAGTTGCTAATTTCTTAGTCCAAAGCTTCCGTCGTTCCGGTGTGGCTGGTGATAATGATATTCCAGGCTACAGCAATCCGAAGGTTTCTGTGGGACGCGTGCAAGTTGGTCTTTTGGAAGGTGCGCGTGGTCTGCAAAAAGAGTTAGATGAATTAGGACTTAGGGCAGATACGGGTTCTGCAATTGGTAGAGCGCAAGTTCTTCAAGAGTCTAGTTTGGCTTTACTGCGTCACCCTGAATATTGGGTTTACGGTGCGGCACAATCTCAGCAAACTGCACTAGAATCGGCAGAAGCGAAGTTTAATCAGTACGCATTGGCGGAGCGCAGCAAGTTTACTGAAGAAACTTTGTCAAATGTTAATAATCAACTCAGACAAGGTACATCCCAAGCGGCTTTAGCTGACGCTGCTGGACAATTAGCGGCAACAGAAGCACCGGGTGAATACATCATTGTGACGATTGTGGTGGGTGTTGAAGGTAAGCTGGAACTGCCAAAAATCAATAGTTCCGATGATTTGCGTCAAGCGTTGCGTCAAATTGGTGGCATTTCTAGCGAGCGCTTATTGGCTGTAGAAATTCTCTGGACGCCACAAGCTGAAGGTGACACCTTGACTTCCGATGACCTGATGGCTAGTTATCCAGATTTGAAGCTGGTTTAACGGTTTGACAGCATTGTAATACTTGTAAGGGTAGGTTTTGTACCTACCTTTTTTGTGCTATCTATAGGGATAATTTAACAGGACACAGACAAATAGCGTGGTTTCTCTCCTCCTTCAAAACTGCTGATTTAATTAGGTTTAAGCGCGGGTTGAGATGGCTTGGGTTCAGAGATAGGGCGATTATTTTGATTAAGAACTTGATTTTTTAAAAAAGTATAATACTCATTGGCATCAGAGCT
>CADCTM010000803.1:0-6883 GCA_902805485.1 uncultured Coleofasciculus sp.
GGTTAGGTTACAAGGTAACGCGATCGCGGATCTAGAAGTCCAGCGCCAGAAAAAAGACGGTTCACAAATTGATGTAGCGATATGGGCGGCACCGCTACATGATATGTACGGTAATATCAGCAGCACTATGGCTATCATTGCCGATATCACCGAACGCAAGCGCACCGAAGCGGCACTTAGAGCGAGTGAGGAACGATTTAGGCAGCTAGCGGAGAATATTCAAGATGTCTTTTGGATTGTTGATCTAAAGCAGCAACTGATGCTCTACGTCAGTCCCGCTTACGAACAAATTTGGGGACGTAGTTGTAAAAGTTTGCTGGAAAATAGCAAAGGATGGCTGGATACGATTCATCCTGATGATCGCAACTTGCTACAAGATAGCTTTGCGGCACTCTTGCAAAGCGACTGCTTTGAGGATGTGCGTTGGGGAGAGTTCGACAAGACTTATCGGATCGTGCGTCCGGATGGTACAGTGCGTTGGATTCGCGATCGCGGGTTTCCGATTAAGAATGAGTTGGGAGAAATTCAGCGTATTGCTGGCATTGCCGAAGATATCACGGAACGCAAACGCACTGAAGCAGAATTACAAGAAACCACCCAAACGCTGCAAGCGCTGATTCAAGCTTGTCCGTTAGGAATTACCGTTTTTAGTCTGGATGATGGCAAGGTGAAGCTGTGGAACCCAGCAGCAGAGACAATTTTTGGCTGGAGTGAGCAGGAGGCATTAGGGCACTTTCTGCCAACTGTGCCGGAGGATAAACTGGAGGATTTTCTCGCTAATTTAAGTAGTGTACGTCAGGGACAGCAATTAATAGGAATTGAGGCGAGGCGGCAGAAGAAGGGGGGTTTGCCGATTGATATTAATGTGTGGGCAGCACCGTTGATTGATGCCAAAGGAAATGTCAGTTGTATGACGATTGTGGCAGATATTAGCGATCGCAAACGATTGGAAGAAGAACGAAACCGTCTGCTCAAGAGTGAGCAAGCGGCGCGGAGTGCGGCAGAAGCGGCAAACCGGATGAAGGATGAATTTCTTGCTGTCCTTTCCCATGAATTGCGTACGCCGATGAATGCGATTTTGGGGTGGACTCAGTTGCTTCGCACCCGCAAATTTGATGCCATAAAAATTGAGCAGGCGCTTGAGGTAATTGACCGCAATTCTAAGTCATTGTCGCAACTAATTGAGGATGTTTTGGATGTCTCGAAAGTTGTTCGCGGCAAGCTGCAACTGAATATGCGCCCAGTTGAATTGGTGGGTGTAATTGAGGCGGCAATTGAGACTGTACATCCGGCAGCGATGCTCAAGGAGATTCGCATTGAGTCGTTGTTAGATCATTCGGTGGGTTTGGTTTTGGGAGATGGCAACCGCTTGCAGCAAGTGATTTGGAATTTGCTTTCTAATGCGGTCAAATTTACTCCCAAGGGAGGGCGTATTGAGGTGAAGTTATCGGCTTTTGAGGGTGATTTACCAGGAGTTAGCCCCCGAATTCAAGAGGGTGTAATCGGGTTGCAATCAATTCGAGAGGCGGCGGATCAATATGTCCAGATTCAGGTGAAAGATACGGGGAAAGGAATTGCACCTCAGTTTTTACCCCATGTTTTTGAGCGTTTCCGCCAGGAGAATAGCTCAACTACACGCACTTATGGGGGATTGGGGTTGGGATTGGCAATTGTGCGTCACTTGGTGGAGTTGCACGGGGGGACGGTTTTGGCGGATAGTGCGGGGGAAGGAGAAGGGGCAACGTTTTCGGTAATTATGCCGTTTGTATCGCCTTTAACAGACGTGAATGTGCGGACACCTTTTTCCTCAATTGAGACTGGGGGATTTCGAGATGATTTGCCAGCGCTGGATGGTTTGCGGGTGTTAGTGGTTGATGATGAAGCGGATGCCCGTGAATTGGTGGGAACGATGTTGAGACAGTATGGTATTGAGGTGACAGAGGTTGCTTCGGCGAGTGAGGGGTTAGAAGCGTTGCGACGGTTGAAGCCGAATGTTTTGATTAGTGATATTGGGATGCCTCTTGAAGATGGTTATGCCTTAATGCGGAAAGTCAGGGCGCTTGCTGCCGATGATGGGGGGGCGATTCCGGCGGTGGCGTTGACAGCATATGCTAGGGAGGAGGATCAGAAAAATGCGATCGCGGCGGGTTTTCAGCAACATCTTCCTAAGCCTGTTAATCCTGTGAAGTTATTGGAAATTATTGCTAATTTGGCGGGACGAGATGGTCAGAGTTAAGTTTGATTTTTTCCTATAAATATTATCCATTTTAAACGTTAAAAATTTCGCAAATTATTTCTTATGAATGACTAGAGTTTATTGGGGAGGGAGGTAATGCCAATTTTGGAGAAATGCGATCGCAAAAAAACAATGTTCCCGATGCCACACACAAGGGAATTGTTAACAAATTCAATAATGGGATACTTACTAATCCAAGACAAACCAAACTAAAACTAGCACTTCCTGGCAAACTCTTAAACACAAGGCTTAACTTTTCCCGAAAGCTTAAACGGCGGCGTTCCAAAGGTGCATCTAAAAAGTCTAGGCAGACAATCAATGCCGCAAGTGAAATACCACCAACTGAAGCGATTATTGTCCCAATTCCTGGCATCAAGCTCACTAAAAGTAACCCAATGCCCACACCCACCGCTAGCACCAGTTTTTTTACTTCAAATAGCAGCACCCTGGAAATCTCTTGGACAATATTTACCTCAATTATTTGCAATTCCCCGAATCTTAGCTTCTCCAATTGCTCTGAGAGTTGACCATACCAAGGCGCACCGATCAACACGCCAAACTGCACGAACACAAAACCAGTTAGAAGTAGTAGAACAACTACCAAAAGAAAGTGTAGTAAAAAACCAAGACCGACAATCGTAAACTTCAAGAAACTCAACCAAGTTGGCAGGTTAATAATCAGACTATCTAACCAATTAGATAATCTTAAAATTAAACTTTCGACAGTTTCCCAACCAAAAAAAAGTAATCCCGCATAAAGTAGTATGCCGACAACCAAATTAACCAAAATCGGTATCGCCACATACCTCCACAAATGCGGTGTACGACGAAAAACAGCCAACACACGAAACGGGTACGTTGCCCCAGCGAGTAATCCAAAACCACCAAGCACTTGCCGCATATCACCTTCTTCTTTACCGCTCTAGATTCTGACAAAAGTCACAGCGATGTCGATAACTTTAATCAAAATAGTTCCTAAACTCTACTAAATACTCCAGAAGCACGTTTTAGATCAACGTGCTAACAACAGCGTGAGGCTTATTTAAAAAACTTTCCGAGCTTCCAAATGAGCTTCAACTTCCTTCCGGGTGCGCCAAGCCGGTCGTAACTCATTACGAGCATACAACGGCAATTGATCTCCAACATGAGGCGATCCCGGTTGAGTGGCATTGCCATAAGTTATTAATACCTTTGCCCGTACCGGATTAGAAAACTCAATAGCAGCAACATAACTATCTCCTGAAAATTGTTGAAAATTCCCATCTTTTGCCGGAATTAAATCGATAACCCGGAAAATACCAAACAGTCCAGGTCCACCACTAACAGGTAAATCAACGTTACCATAACGTAGCCTCGCCACCTCACCCCACGGCACATCCAGCGCCCCATAAAGCAATTTAACCGTTGTTGCTGCCGCTTCTAGAAGCTTCACAGCACTAGCAGGATCGGCTAAATTTTTGGGGGTATCAAGTGGGGAATTCTCATTCCAACGTGTGGCAAATAATTTAGAAGGCGGCATTGATCTTGCCCAGGCTGCAAAAAGCACTGCACCTCTACTATTTGCTTCTGTCTGACGATCCCACCTGGACAAAACATCCGCAGCTTGACGCCCAATTTCACTGCCTTCTTTCCGTGCCGCTACAATTAAATCGTCCAAAACCCGATCAGCTAATTCTAAACGCGAAGAGAATTTATCAGCAATCATTTCCTCAAAACTAATTTTGGGTTTTTCTAACAGCATCTTTGCTGAACGTTGCGCCCGTAAACCCATAAAACGTGGCGAAATATAAGGCGGATAATTGTTGGGATTAAGGACTGGGGGAAAGGTTGTTGTCCAAGGCGGATCGTTGGCATTTTGTAACCAGCCACTCGGTGGATCGAGGACGCGGGGTAAGTCACGGTAGGGATGAGTTTTTGTCCATAAGGTAGCTGAAGTATCACCAGGAATTATTCCTTGCCAGTAATTCCAGTTTCCTTGGGTATGTATCGGAACTTGACCGTTAAATACATATAAAATATGCCCATTCTTATCAGCGTAGATAATATTGAACATTGGCAGTTGTAAGCGTTTTAATGCCGCTTCAAACTCGTTCAAGTTGCTTGCCCGCGCCATGTCCCAAAATTGTTCCATCATGTTGGGCTGCTCTAAGCCAACCACACGTAAAGCGATCGCTTTTTTATCGTTCTTCTGCTCGTCAATAATTGGACCGTGAATCGAATGTTGGATAAGCAATGGTTCTTCTCGTAGTTTGCCATTTGCTTGCTTAATTTTTAGCGTTTGAGTTTCGGTTTCAAACGGGCGAACTTTACCATCAAAAACATAGCCATTATCTGCTAACTTCAGTTCGTAAGCATCCCAACCATCATGAGTATTGACGGTGGATGTCCAACCCAGGTTATTGTTAAAAGCGATCGCCAATACTGGCATTCCCACCAAAGCAGCACCATAAGCATCAATTCCCGGTGCAGTTAATTGCGCTTCATACCACAGAAACAAGTCTGACCAAGGTAAGTGAGGGTTGGCAAGCAGCATCGCGTTGCCACTGCTAGAATGAGAAGGTGCGATCGCCCAACCATTCGATCCCGGCGTTATTTTATTAGTACTAGCCTGCGATTTCACTTCATCTTGATTCACCACAAAGGTAAAATGAATTACTCGCTGAACATGAGCCAAGACATCCACGCCATCAACAGGTAAGACGGCTTTTACCTCATCGTTAATTTTGTCTGGGTTTTCTTTGGCATAATTATTAATGCCGATAGCAAAGGCATCCAAAAACCCTTGCATCGTCGGATTTTGTTGTTTGTACCAATCCTTAGCACGGGCGGGAATGCCCATTGTTCTGACATATTGGTCTGATTGTAGGTATTTTTCCCCAAAATACTCAGCCGCTCGTCCCCGTGCTTGCCCATATAGCCGTAAAATTAAGTCGCCGTGACTCTGCATTTGCGCCCAGCCAAACGCCTGAAACAGCCCCTGTGTATCCTTTCCATAGATATGTGGCACACCCCAGCGATCCCAAAGGATCTCTGTCCGTTCTAAACTTGATGCGGGAATATAAAAACTCAAACAAATCGCGAGAGTGAAGCCAAGCAGTAAGGGAAAAACCCAAATTAAGCGTTGCCTAAAACGATTGAGCAGTTGAGCAAAATTCATACTTTTTATTATAAAAAAGTCCATAACAGAATAATCCGTGTAAATACTGAGCCATTAAATCGGCATTAATGTTAAAAGTCTTTAATCAGTAGTTAAATCAAATATTTATATTAAATGGTGGATGACGTAACTTTGCACAATGCTTGGCATCCCGTGGTGCGAGCGCAAGATATAAAAGAAGGACTATTAACACCGATACGTTTACTGGGTGAGGACTTGGTGTTATGGCGCAGTAAGGACGAAATTATTGCCTGTCTTGATTTATGTCCTCACCGAGGTGCAAGCCTCTCTCTGGGACAGGTAGAAGATAATACCCTGGTTTGCCCTTACCACGGTTTAGCATTTGACAACAAGGGAGAGTGCGTAAAAATTCCGGCTCACCCCAACTTGCCACCACCTAAACGCGCTTGTGTCCAGACTTACCTCACTCAAGAACGTTATGGTTTAGTGTGGATAACATTGGGCAACCCGACGCAAGATATTCCGACTTTTTTTGCATGGGATGAACCGAATTTTAGTTCAGTTTTCTGCGGTCCTTATCACTTTAAATCTAGTGGTTGCCGTGTGGTTGAAAATTTTTTGGATGTCGCTCACTTTCCCTTTGTGCATGAACAAGTGTTAGGCTCACGCCTTCATCCAGTTGTTAACGACTACGAGGTAGACTTTGAAGCCGATGGCATTACCCTCCGTAATGTTATGGTTTGGCAACCGAATCCTGATGGTACAGAACAGGCGGGTTCTAGTGTTTACCATTATCGTGTTCTTCGACCGTTAACGGCTTGCTTTTCTAAAAATACACAAAGCGGTTGCCTCACAATATTTTTTACCGTAACGCCTGTTGAAGAAGAAGAATGTATCGCCTGGATGTTGCTGGCAATGAACTATTCTTCTGATATTCCAGAAGCCGAACAACGAGCATTTCAAGACCGAATTGTGACACAAGATATTCCCATTGTTGAGTCACAGCGTCCCAAACGATTGCCTTTAGATTTGCAAGCCGAATTTCATTTGCCTTGCGATCGCGCCTCGGTCGCTTATCGTAAGTGGCTCAAACAGTTAGGTGTGACTTTTGGCACTATCTAAATAAGACACTCCTGACTTGTTAATAATCTGACAGATTTGACTCGCTTGCTCAGTATATTCTGCATCATTCAAAACAGGCACAATACCCTCAATTGAGATCGGTTCAGCTAAATTAATCCAGGAACGGCAGCCCCCATATTCTTGGCGATAAGGAATCATTAATGGCTCCGGTAGCTGATAAGCTCTGATTAATAATATATACAAAGGTTGGCGAGGTTTCCAATTGAAACGTTCAGTCGCAAATTGTGCGTTCCAAATGTGAAAAGGCAGTAGTTCCGACACTGCGGACTGCTCACTGACTTGCAAAATCTCAGTAATCTTTGCCCAGCTACTAATACGAACAGTTTCCGGATGCCAACCAGAAGTTACAGGTTTTACTTGATTGGCATATTCCGCTTTTAATAAAT
>CADCTM010000803.1:6893-7928 GCA_902805485.1 uncultured Coleofasciculus sp.
ATAAATCAACTTGTTGATGTTCATAGGTGGGATAAAGCAAAACCTCATCATGAGCCACTTTAAAACGATTACCTTCTTCTTTGATACCGCCTTTACGAAGCAGCATAATCGTCTTACCCTGTTCTAAAGCATCAACAGCAACAGCCCATTCTTTCAGTGCGTGTATGGTAGTTAATTGCATCAATATACAGTTCCATCTTTATTAAATTATAAATAATAAAACCAACAAACAAATCTGACTGCATCTCTGGTTAAAAATCTTAGGAAAACTCTAATTGACAAAACGATAGAATTTCTTGCCAAATTTCTGGCATCACGTCAACTAAAGCATGGTCACTGTCCAGTTCAATAAGTTGCACCCAAGGACGTACACTAGCATAGTCACGACTCGCTTTTATTGGTATCACTTCATCTTGCCGTCCATGAAAAATTAGCGTCGGTACAGGACGAATTAGCTGTATTTCTTGATACTGATTTGCATCTTCGACAAACCTATAATTTAAAGGAAGCGATCGCCCTTCGCCGTAATGGTAAACCTGGAGAGAGCCGGATGTTTGCCACTCTTGAAGCTGGACATCTCCCAATTTATGCAACCAGTGGGAGAGAAATCTAAAGGCAGGTGCAAGCAGGATAAGGCTTTGGACTTGGGAGTGCTGTTGTGCTAACCAAGCGGCAGTTAAACCTCCCAAACTTGAACCAATTAACGTGACGGGCATTTCAGCAGGTGGAAATAGTTTAGCGACTTGATTAATTTGGCGCGTTATTGTTAAGTGGGAAAAGTCGCCTTGGTTAAGGTCAGGAACTTCAAGAGAAATCCCAAGCGTCGCCAATTTATTGACTAGATAAACTGCTTTAGTTGACTCAGGGCGAGAACCAAAACCATGTAAGTATATAAAGTTCAACTTCTTTGTGATCCTGCTGAATTATTTCTTTGATTACGGGCAGTTTAGCGGCTTCCATCAGTTGTGCAAATCGAATACTTTTCTCTGGCATCAAAATTCCTCCCATTGCCAGGATACTTTCAAATGTCACCTT
>CADCTM010000804.1 GCA_902805485.1 uncultured Coleofasciculus sp.
TCTTGAGCCGTGCTGAAAGTATCTTGAGCAACGTAGTTTAGAATCGCCGTTTTGGTTTCGATGTTTTCACGTCCGAACTGTTGCTCTACCGCTTCTTGAATCTGTTGCTGAGTCAGGTCTAGATTGGCGCTAGAGCTTTGAGAGAGGCTGGAAGGATTAGACGTAGCCAGTGTGGAACTAGAGGGCTGTGCTGTGGTCATTTCTTTGGGTTCCTGTTGTGGGATAGGTGCGGACTCTTCGACAGTTACTAGGTCGGTAGTAGGCTCAAACGAGGGTGTCTTATATTGACTCTCCAATTGCTCAATAACTGCTGAGATTTCTTCATCTGTGGGACATTCAGGTGAAGCAACAACACTCTGATAAACTTCTCTGACTTGAGACTTGCTTACGCTCACACCCTTACGGCTAGCGCGTGTCTGTAAGCGTTTGATGAATTTATCCATGATTTCCTAGGCTCCTAATTTGGTTGAATTTGCGATTTTATAGATGAAAGCTGAGGTGAGAACACGGGTAAGTTTTTCAGGGAAATAAAGCCGTGTTTTTCTGAATCCTCCCAATGACTTAAACCAGCGTGAAATCGTTGCCGGATGTGGGTTGATTCCCTCTCCGTTGAGAATTTCTAGAATCTGCAACCCATTAATCTTTGAGGAATTGATAGCCAATAGCTTCTCAGCTTGCTGGTAACACTCAAACACTTGGAGGATGCCTACGGATGCTCTGGGAATTTCCTTTCGGAGTTTGGCAAAAAACACCACTGTATCGGGGTTAATTTCCATCCCTGAATCAACTAGAGTTCGCTTCACAGATGACCAATGTGTGTCACTGACTCTCTTTCTTAGGAATGTTTCATAAGCGGTTCTGGCGTCCATTTTTTCTACTTGCAATACAAACTTTCGCTAACGTTTCCTTGCACAATGCCATCGCACAGTTAAATCGCGGATGCGTGTTGAACGCTGATGTTTGCTTTGCGGATGCGTGAGCGTGACGCTGTGAACTATTTGTATCTTGAGTTCCTTGCACCTCACGCAGCCTACAGAGCATTAAGGGTTATAGCGCTTTTTAGGTTGTGCAACCTTGTGTCTATGTTATTCACTATAGCAGAACTATTCACTATATGCATTAGTGACGAAAAGACATATTATGGAGAAAATACAGAATCAGTAGAAACCGCCAAAAATGCCAAAATAGGCTCAGAACTGTAAATTGAGCTATGGCAGAAAATA
>CADCTM010000805.1 GCA_902805485.1 uncultured Coleofasciculus sp.
ATCCGCGAATATACCGAATAGCAGTGAGCGCCTTTTTCTTTGTAGCGGGACTAACTTTTTCGACCTGGGCAAGCAGGATACCCGATATTAAGAATGCTTTGCACCTTACTGAAGGCGGGTTAGGCCTTGTGCTTTTTGCATTGCCTGTTGGTCAGCTTATAGGTTTGCCTTTATCAGCATGGTTGTCTTCAAGGTTTGGAACAAAGTCTGTAATGCTGATTGCTTCAGTTCTTTACCCGCTTACCCTGGTGCTCCTTGCCACCGCAGCAAGCGTCACTCAATTGGTGCTCGCCTTAGGCCTTTTCGGATTATGGGCAAACATGATCAATATTGCAATGAATGCACAGGCAGTAGGCGTGGAAAGTTTATATGGCAGATCTATTATGGCTTCTTTTCATGGGCTTTGGAGCCTTGCCGGATTTACCGGCGCTGTACTTGGAAGCTTCTTTGTATCTGCAGGCTTTACTCCATTAATACACTTTTCTATCGTCTGCGGAGTAACAGGTATGATAGTGCTTGCATCATTTAAAAGCGCTTTACCTAACGAAACAAGTTCAGAAGACGCAAAGCCAATATTTGCAAAACCTGACAGAGGTATTTTAATACTTGGACTGATAGCATTTTCCTGCATGGTGTGCGAAGGCGCCATGGCCGACTGGAGCGGCGTGTACTTTCAAAAAGTGGTGGAAACACCCGCACGTTTTACAACGCTTGGTTATGTTGCATTTACTGCAACTATGGCTACCGGGCGATTTGCAGGAGACTGGCTTGTAACAAAATTTGGTGTCAGGCGAATGTTACAATTAAGTGGCAGTATCATAACAACAGGACTGCTGGTAGCAGTTATATTTCCTAACCTTATTTCAGCAACCACTGGTTTTTTGCTTGTAGGATTTGGTGTGTCTTCAGTAGTACCTATTGTATATGGGCTTGCGGGAAAATCAACTGCCATGTCAGCAAGTTCTGCTTTGGCAGCGGTGTCAACTATTGGCTTTCTTGGTTTCTTAATCGGGCCTCCGCTTATTGGTTTTATTGCCAAGGCAGCAGGCTTGAGATTATCATTTGCCCTGATAGCATTGTTAGGTTTTGGAACCACATTATTAGCTGCAAAAGTAAAAACAAGCTGATTTTAAAATTTGAAAACGTAAAAAAATGAACAACAATTATAATAATATTCGAAAGCTTAAGGAAAGAGTATTAAACAACTTTTATCCTGT
>CADCTM010000806.1 GCA_902805485.1 uncultured Coleofasciculus sp.
AGTCTGTAATGGTGTCAATGCCACCACCTGAGTAATAGAGGACAAAGGTATCAGCACCAGCACCTCCGACTAAAGTGTCATCGCCAAAGCCTCCGACTAAAGTGTCATCGCCAAAGCCTCCGACTAAAGTGTCGTTTCCTGCAAAGCCAGAGATGTAATCATTCTTTTCAGTCCCAGTTAGATAGTCGTTGCCAGAAGTCCCGTTAATAGTTTTCATGCCAGAAGTCCTGTTAATAATTGTCGTGCTCGTTAGTCCTTTGCAAAAAGTCTATGCTGTTCTATCTGTTAATCACACCAAAACCCAGAGTTTTATACAAAACCCGGAAAATTAATTTTTGTAAACAAACGTAGAAAACGCGAAGGATTAGGCAGATTTAAAAGTGAAAAGTCCTGATTTGTTTTCATCTGTGGGTTATTTAGAAGATTTTTAATCCCCGCCATTGGCAAAACTCGTATTTTTAGAATTTGAATCAAAATGACTCAACAATCCTTGCCAATAGCCTTTGCGATCGCCCTAGGACTTAGCAGCTTTCTGGGCTATCCTACCTTGGCGCAGATACAGATGAGCACCCTTCTCAGTCAGACTCCACCCAAACCACCGCGCACACCACCAGACAATCAAACAAAACCAGGGGGGGGACTCAATCCCTCTAACCCATCATGTAAAAGTACGAGTAAGCCACTGACGGCACTGATACCTGTTAAAAACCCAGTATTGACCACAAGAGAACATCCAACGTTTTTGTTTTATGTTCCCTATGCATCTGATGAGGTTCGTGTTGGAGAGTTTTCGGTACTCGTCGGACCAGAGGAGAAAACTCGGCTCTACAAAACTCGCTTTACCCTACCTCAGACACCGGGAATTGTCAGCATAACGCTACCATCAGCGCCAGAATACGCTCTTAAAGAAGGTCAGTACTACCATTGGTATTTCAAGCTTTATTGTCAGTCCAACACAAGCTCTCAACCCAGTGTAGATGTAAACGGTTGGGTGCAACGGGTGCCACTGACTCCTGAACGGGAACGCCAAATCAAAGCTGCTGCCCCGGATGTTTGGTATGATGCCTCGGCTAATCTCGCCCTTAGCCTTCGCGCCTCGCCACAGGATGCTAGGTTGAGGAATGACTGGGTCAATCTCTTGAAGTCTATTGGATCGGAAGACTTAGCTCAAGAGCCATTGGTTGGTCCAGTAATTCCCTCTGACAAGTAAAAGGT
>CADCTM010000807.1:0-403 GCA_902805485.1 uncultured Coleofasciculus sp.
AACCAGCCCCAAGTGTCTGGACTAGCAACCAGATGTTTAAGCCAGCGATTACGATCGCAAATGTCCAGGCCAAGATCTTCAGCCATAAAGGGTTAACGAACTCACCCATCAAGTGGCGATCGCGGGTGAATATTACCAATGGCACCACAGCAAACGACAACTGCAAGCTAAGCACTACTTGGCTAAGCATGAGTCAGCGGTCTGTACTGCCTTCTGTAAAGAAAATAACTACGATTGACTTGAGCCCCAAACGAGCTTCGTCTTGGCACATGTACCTCGATCTTTTTCGTCGCTAAACTCCTCCTGCAATAATTTGAGTGCTTGTGTAGGTTTTTCTTTGAGATAAACTGTCTGGATGTTGCTTCAGGCTTTGGGGACGAGAAGCTTTCAGCTTAGCTTGGAG
>CADCTM010000807.1:413-1209 GCA_902805485.1 uncultured Coleofasciculus sp.
AACGAGTGATGGTTGCTTGATCGCGTCCTAGGCGTTCCGCTAGCGATCTCCTACTGTTGACTTGATCACTTTTGAGCCAGTAGAGCATCTGCAATCTTCCTTTACTGCTTCCGCTTGTGGCATGTTTGAGCGCTTTTTCCAACTCTTCTCGTTATTTCGAGAATTCTGTCCTTGGAATGATAGTTATGAATCTTACATACAAATTAGCATCCCTCGTAACCCACACTTTTTTATTAAGAAAATTTGCGTTTCTGCTTTCACAGATAGACAAGAACAATAATGACTAAAATATGAAAAAAAAATGAAAACAATATGAAATCAATCGGGCGAATTGGGCCCTCGCCAGCCAGCAAAAAGCAATTTTGGGCAGCCTCTGGAGTTTTACTAGGGCTCTGGATGAGCGGGTGCAGCCCGTCACCTCCTAATTCACAGAGCCAAACCAATCCCCTACCAAATCCGGCTGAGGCGGGGAACAACACAAGTAACCCGAATACACAGGGCAAAAAGGTCATACTCACAACGTTTACTGTCCTTGCTGATATCGCCCGTAACGTAGCCGGGGACGCTGCAATTGTTGAATCTCTAACCAAACCAGGCGCTGAGATTCACGGATATCAACCCACCCCCAAGGATATAGTCAGAGCGCAAAAAGCTAGCCTAATATTGGATAACGGTCTCGGACTAGAGCGCTGGGCACAGAAGTTCTATGGTGACCTCAAGAACGTTCCCCACGTAACGCTGAGTAAGGGCGTTCAACCTATTGATATTTCTGAAGATCTTTACAAAGGCAAACCCA
>CADCTM010000808.1 GCA_902805485.1 uncultured Coleofasciculus sp.
GGCCCACGTTTGACAACTAACAAAATCAAAAACTAAAACGATGTCAAATCGATCCAGATGTGAAGTTTTGTTAATACTTACTGCAAATCAGCATCCCTCAACCCCCTTAACCCCGCCCACCATAAGGGAGTAGGAGTGCCGGAAAGTGTGAACAACTCGTAATTAGAATCGTAAGCAGAATCAATCTCTAATACAAACCAAGCAGTTCTCTGAGAATTGCCCCACTCAGTGAATCTGACAGCACCATTCTCGGCAGCAGTGCGATGAATGACATAACTGCTATGGGGTACGATCGCACGACGGAGCCGACGAGGTATCAACTGCTCAATGCGATAGAAGGGTCGATCGCGAAAGTTATCATCGCGGAGCCGACGCTTCCAAATCTGATCATAAATAGAAAACTCGGAGACGCCCCAGGGGATACCGGAAATTTTAGAGAATCGTGCGATCGCAGGAATAAGCCAATGATGACTATTCAACCAGTAAGCATCAGCCCATTGCAGGTGTAACTGCAAACCAATCTCAAATCTAAGATGTGGGTGTTGAGAACGCAAAACCAAAAGCCAATCCGAGAACTGGCGGAAAACTAGCGGCCGAGAAAAAGTAACAAACGGTTCGCTGACAATCACAGTAGAGCCAGCGGGCAGCGAGCGCAAAAATAAATTCAATATTTGAGTCTCAATAGTTGTATCGCGGATAGCTAAAAAATTATTTGTGAACCAGTCATCAAGAGTAAAAGTGTCAAATTGACTTTGGCGAACATCGCCGTAATTCATGCGATGAGCAAAGCACTTGCGAGACTTACACCATTTAAGTAAACGAGGTGAAGGTCGATTGTAGTCAGGCCTTAATTGATACTCAATCACAAAATAACTAAATTTATTTTGAAATTTCAACCAAGATTCCCTCAACTTCATAGAGGGCGGATCTGCCGCAAACAATCTATGATAATCTACAATTGTTCCCAGTTGTAGGGGAGGCGTAAAACTGCCTGAGAAAGGTTTAAGCCAGTTCTCTATAACAATAGTATAGACAACTAAAATTCCCGTTAAAAAGATATTAAGAATGAAACCAAACTTTAAACCTTTTAAGAATAACTTCATAATCACTTAACCTTATTACTCCAACCAGGCCGCCAACCGCGACATTCTACATCAGTGTGCTCAGCAGCCCAATAAGCTTTATCCCAACCTTTAACACTCTCAAAAT
>CADCTM010000809.1 GCA_902805485.1 uncultured Coleofasciculus sp.
TCCTAAAATTATTGTCGAAGTACTTTCAAAATCGACCCAAGGGCATGACCGAAATGATAAGTTTGAAGCTTATCGGACAATACCAACTTTTGAGGAATACTTGCTTTTTGATCCAACTAAAATTTATGTAGAAGAATATTCTAAAACAGGAAATAAGCGCTGGTCATTTCGGGAATATGATGCTGAAGATGAAGCAATTACTTTAACTTCAGTAGAATTAGAAATTGCCCTTGTGGATATTTACAACAAAGTCAAGTTTAAAACAGCAGAAACAAAGGGAAATTAAATGGTAAAGGTAGCATTTTTAGGTACAGGATTGATGGGAGAACCAATGGTACAAAGGCTATTGGCTGCTCAAATCCCGGTTGTGGCGTACAATCGCACAGCGTCGAAGCTGGAGGCATTACGGGTATCAGGGGCGGAGATTGCTGATTTGCCAGAAAAGGCGATCGCACAATCTGATTGTGTAATATTAATGCTGACTAATGCTGATGCAGTTCGAGAACTTCTACTTTCAGAGGCTTCAAAGCAACAACTATCAGGTCGTACAGTAATTCAAATGAGTACAATTTCCCCTCAAGAAAGTCAGGAAATTCATGATGCTGTTGTTGCCGTTGGTGGACAGTATTTAGAAGCGCCAGTATTAGGGAGTATTCCCCAAGTTAAAGCAGGCGAACTACAGGTAATGGTAGGTGCTTCTCCTGAACAATTTGCCAAATGGTCAGATTTTCTTAAAAACTTTGGTTCACCAGTATTGCTGGGTGCTGTAAGTGCGGCATCGTCAACAAAATTAGCCCTAAATCAACTAATTGCCTCTCTTACTACGGCGTTTGCTCTCAGTCTGGGATTTGTGCAGCGTCAGGGTGTGGAAGTCGAGGCGTTTATGCAAATTTTGCGACAAAGCGCTCTGTATGCGCCGACGTTTGATAAAAAGTTACAGCAAATGATTGATGGTAATTTTGCTAATGCTAATTTTCCCACAAAACACCTATTAAAAGACACGAATTTGTTTTTAAATGAAGCTGAAGCTATGGGATTGAATGTTAGCGGTTTGGAGGGTGTTAGGAAAGTTTTAGAAGCAGCACAACAACTTGGTCTGGCTGATGCCGATTACTCATCACTGTTTGCGGCGATTAATCCTCAGAAATAAAGCTACCCTACAGGTTTGGTTAACCTCTCTCTAATACCAATTTCATAAAGCAATACAACACTTAAAAGATCCCCCACCCAGCAGGGAAAATCAAGTCTTAGTCCCCCTTTTTAAGCCGGAGCGACCGGAGCAAAGCGTGAGGATGAGGAGATTTAGGGGATCTCCGAGGCAAGAAAACACACCCTAGGGGTTAAGTCACTCTAAACAAAAACAAAGTCTCGCTCCAAACTTACGTTGATCGAGTTTTGCACAACACCAATCAACTCATTACCAAAACCATTGCCAACGTAGTAAATTTCCGTAGACGGCACTGGACTTGTAGGCGAGTTGACTTGGCGCAATTGATATTGACTGCTGTTGCCTAAAACTTGGATAGTGTCGCCTTCGCTGCTATTAAAGTCGGTGATATTAGCGTATCCATCTCCCCGGTAGTAGACTCGTTGACTACCTAAAACGAAAGTATCCGCCCCAACGCCGCCAGTGAGGATGTCTAAATCCTGCCAAAAACCGGAACCATCGAGAAGATCATTGCCAGCACCACCCTGTAGAGCGTCGTTACCGCTGCCACCGATAAGGTAATCATCGCCATTGATACCCAATAAGCGATCGTCACCACGACCACCAACGAAGATGTCATTGCCAGTACCACCAGTGATGGTATCGTTGCCTTGTAACCCGTAGCCCGTGAAGTTATCAGACGCTGTGTAAGTGTATATATCGTCTCCGGAGGTTCCAAACCAAGGATTTTGGGTTACATTTGCCGTGCCACTGTCGTAGAGGAAGATGTCACGTGCGTTGTTAGTATCGTCACTCACGAGGTTGCTGGCACCAGACTCAAACACCACGCGACCATCGACAGAAATCGAGGGGGCGTAGGAGAAGGAATTTCCCTCAACGCCGTTAGAGTCAACCGAGACGCGGCGGGTGGTATTGGCTACTGTGTCGTAGACGAAGATGTCATTAGTGTTATTAGTGTCGTCACTCACCAGGTTGCTGGAAGCAGACTCAAACGCCACATAGCGACCATCGGCAGAGATCGAGGGGTCGTAGGATGTGCCATTCCCCTCGATGCCGTTAGAGTCAACGGAGACCCGGCGGGTGGTGTTGGCTACTGTGTCGTAGACGAAGATGTCCTGAGCGTTGTTAGTATCGTCACTCACCAGGTTGCTGGCACCAGAGGAAAACGCTACATAGCGACCATCGGCAGAGAGCGAGGGATTGTAGGAGTAGGAATTCGCCTCGGTGTCGCCAGTGCCAACGGAAACGCGGCGGGTGGTGTTGGCTACTGTGTCGTAGATGAAGATGTCACCAGCGTTGTTAGTGTCGTCACTCACCAGGTTAGTGGCATAAGAATGAAACGCTACATAGCGACCATCGGCAGAGACTGAGGGGTTGAAGGAGTTGGCATTTCCCTCGGTTTCGTCACTGGCAACAGAGACACGGCGGGTGGTGTTGGCTACTGTGTCGTAGAGGAAAACGTCAGTACTGCGATTAGTGTCACCACTTACCAGGTTGCTGGCATAAGAATAAAACGCCACATAGCGACCATCGGCAGAAATTGAGGAGGAGTAGGAGTTGACATTCCCTTGGGTGCCGTCAGAGTCAACGGAGACACGGCGGGTGGTGTTGGCTACTGTGTCGTAGATGAAGATGTCACGAGCGCTGTTAGTATCGTCACTCACCAGGTTGCTGGCAGAAGAATCAAACGCCACATAGCGACCATCGGCAGAGAGCGAGGGGTCGTAGGAAAAGCTATTCCCCTCGGTGCCGTTAGAGTCAACGGAGACCCGGCGGGTGGTGTTGGCTACTGTGTCGTAGACGAAGATGTCAGTACGGCCGTTAGTATCGTCACTCACCAGGTTGGTGGCATTAGATTGAAACGCTACATAGCGACCATCGGCAGAGATGGAGGCGCTGAAGGAGTCGTTATACCTTCCGGGGTCGCCAGTGCCAACGGAGACGCGAGTAGTAGTGAGAACAGCATTGTAAGCCTCCATTGTCTCTATCCCAAATGCAATCGGCGCTGCAACGTTGCCAATCTTCACTTCCAGTTCCCAGTCACCGCCTAATGCCGCACTCCCCGTTAAGTTATTGGAAGCGGCGACATCAGCACCAGTTAGTTGGCTCAAAAGTTGCACAAATTGCTGACCTGTCTCCCCTGCTGCCACGTTACAACCATAGAGGAGAATGTCAGCGTCAGGGGCAAAAGCTGCTGCCCAAGAGTGCAAATCAGCCCTGTATTGTTCGAGAGTATTGCTATCAACAACTTCTTTGCCCAACCACAACTTACCAGCCTCGCCATGAGCGACAATATGCAGACTCGATAAGCCACGACGCCCCGTCATTGCTTGGGTGATTTGGGCAATTCCATCCAAGCGAGCGTCCAGCAGTACGACTTCTAAACCTGGCTTTACGCCTGCCATCAGCATTTCATAGTTATCAACCTTAGGGTCAATGAAGACAATGCCAATAGTGGGGTAAGATTGCTGTGCAACCCTACCGTTATTGAAATTAGAGAAGTTGAACGATAAATTTGACTGAAACGGTTTTTCTTGCAGTAAAGAACTATTCATTGAGTCTGCTAGGCGTGAAAAGGTAGTGCTATGTCACTAAACTCCTCACCGCTAAACTTCTGTTTTACGCCAGTATTTACAAAATTTTATAGTTATCTCAATTTAAGTAGTAAGGTAGCACGGCTGTGCTACCTTACTGTTGCGGTGGAAAGAACAGAACGTGCTACCTTACCTTGGCGGTGGAAAGAACAGAATCGGATGCCAACTGCGGCGCATCAACTCGCCGGCAAAGCTGCGTACTGGGAACTCAAAAATCTTTCCTAGGTTATCGGAAGCGATCGCAATTGTACTAATATCATTTAGCGATGCCGCTTCTAAAATCTCTGCGTGAGGTTCCCCTAATCGCACCTCTGTCTTAACTTCTAAACCCAATTGTTCTAACTCAGCTTTAACTTTATTTAACTGCTCTTGAGCTTCCCGGAGCTGGTAATCTTTCGGGATTTCGCGACGCCCTCCTTCATCGACAACCCACATCAGGAAACACTGTTTTAAGGAATTCTGCGATCGCTTTTGTGCATACTCCTTAACCCGTTGCAAAAGATATTTAGACGAGTTACTACCGTTATAAGGAATGAGTAAACCGCGAAATAAATGTTGACAGCGTAGGTCTAGTTCTTCACGGGTGTAAGTCAAAATCAGTTGAGGTCGCAAAATCAGCAGTGGTGTAACACAGGCTTTTATCAAACTGGTGGCTGTACTGCCAAACAACTTTTCTTGTAATAAGCTCTGAGGCGGTGTTCCGATGATAATTAAGTCAGCTTTCTCAGCTTTTGCGATTTTTGGAATTGTGTCCAAGGGACGCCCGGAAGGAACCTCCACTTTGACTTCTACGCCTTCTGGGATGGTTTTCAGAAGTTGTTGAAAGCGTTGCTGTGATGATGCGATCGCTTCTTTATCAACTCTAGGGATTCCTCCCTCTTCCCAGATCGGAACGCTATGTACAAAAATAAGTTGCTTGATGCCACCAGCCGCTAAACTGCTGACAAACTCCGCAAGCCGATACAAACCGTCAGAAAAGTCAGTGCAGATTAGGCAACGCTCAAACATACACAGGCAGGATAGTTTTTTCCTAACACTACCATCTCATCTGACCTTCGTGCTGCTTTCCTTGGGCTGATTAGACTTTTCTTCCAGGAATCGGCGACGACTAAAGTCGAGGCTATACAAAAAAGTCGGCATCCCCAGACTAATAATTAGCCCACGTAGGTCTGGCTCTTGTTCTTGTAGCCCCATTTTAGTTTGTGGGTTTAATTATTTCTACAAGAGGTCTATAAAGATTGACATTTTACCCTTGCACGGGATGTGCCACTGACGTAGCAAGAGGTCTTTATTAGTAGTAAATAAATTTTTCCGTGGCGCTCAACTCACTTGAACTGGTTGGTGAGGAAGACATCATCACGCTACGTTTTATTAGATAGACTCAGACGCCTTTTTTATTTTACACACTTGACACCTGGGTCAAGGCACCTATTTGCAGCAGGTGGCTGTCTCTACCAAGAATTCCCAAAATATTGCACAGTCTAGTTACAAATCGTTTGTATAGTGCCGTTTAGAGGAAGTTGACGCCCCAACAGCCCCAGCTCCTTTCCGTGTTGGAACCGAGCAAGAGAGGGAGGTCGCCCACTATAAAATAGGGCTACTACGACTCAAACTGAGGATTTGGTCCTAGACCCCATTCGTGCTTGAGAAACTCTTTGTACATGGTTTCGCGCATCATCATTTGCTCGTAGAGCTTGATCAAGAAGTCTTGAGCTTGCTCACGGCTCATTTTCTGAACCTGAGTTTCAAATGAGCGAATGCTAAATTGTTGTTCGAGGGATAGTTCGATGGGATTAGACATGACTAACTCCTAAATAAAAAGAGAATGTATTTTTTGTTACAGACAGCCTGACAGAAGTGAAGGCTGGTATTGGAGAGGAACTTACGCTGTTACTCTGCTCTTATTAACAATCGTAACAAGTGTTTGACAAATTGCCCGTACTCCTAATTAGGTACTTTCGATTAATCCAAAAGATAGAAAGTAGATTCCGGAAAGTTTCCCGTTTCTGATTGAGGAAGTTGTATCAGCTCGTTACAGGTCAAACTGCTCAGGATGAACACTTATTTAAGTAGATATACTTAAAATCTAGACTTTTTCAACAATCTCGGTGTCCGAGGGACGGACTCAATCTGTAGATACGCAAGAGCTTTAACTGGCTAAAATGAGGCTATGTCTCAATCCAACCCGACCTCTAACCCATTAGCTTCTGCTGACTTCGCACCAGAAGCGCGACCGCTATTTATCCTAGTTGACGGTCATTCCTTAGCCTTTCGCTCCTATTTTGCCTTTGCCAAAGGGCGAGATGGCGGTTTGAAAACAACGACAGGAATTCCGACGAGTGTTTGTTTTGGTTTTCTCAAGTCCCTCTTAGAAGTGATGGGATCAGAACAACCTCAGTCGATGGCAGTTGCTTTTGACCTGGGTTTGCCGACGTTTCGCCACGAAGCAGACGATACTTATAAAGCTGACCGTCCTGGGACACCGGAAGATTTTGTTCCTGACCTGAAAAATCTTCAGGAGTTGCTGAGTGCCTTAAGAGTGCCTGTGGTGACATCTCCGGGTTATGAGGCGGATGATATTTTAGCGACCTTGGCAAAGCGTGCGAGTGAGGCGGGCTATCGAGTTAAGATTTTAACAGGCGATCGCGATTTATTTCAACTCGTTGATCCTCAGAAAGAAACGAGTGTTTTATACCTAAGTACTGACTTTTTGAAGCGTGGTCGTACGACTGGACCCGCAGAATTTGGACCTGAGGAAGTTAAAGAAAAACTCGGTATTTCTCCGGCACAAGTTGTCGATTACAAAGCGCTGTGTGGCGATAAATCTGACAATATTCCTGGCGTAAAGGGTATTGGGGAAAAAACAGCAGTTACACTGCTCAATGAGTACGGAACCCTTGATGAAATTTATGCTTCTTTAGACAAGATAAAAGGGGCGGTCAAGACAAAGCTAGAAACAGGGAAGCAAGATGCAGAACATTCCCGCTATCTTGCTCAACTGCATTTTGATGCGCCTGTAAAAATTGAGATAGAAGATGGCAAGCTACAAGGGTTTGATACAGAGGTTCTGAAACCGCTTTTAGAAAAATTAGAATTAAAAAGGTTTTTAGAGAGAATTGACCAACTTCAGCAGAGTTTTGGCGGTGGAACTATTGATAATTCTCAAAATTTAGAAGCGCAAGAAGTTGTATCTAGACAACCAGAATCTACACAAATTCAGCAACTCAATCCTTCAGAACCGGAACCAGAAGATGCTGATTTATGGTTTTTTAGTGCGGCGGATACGGAAGGGGCGAAACACCAAGCATCACAGCAAGCAGAAATTCAACCTACTATTATTAATACACCCGAAAAACTCGCCCAGTTGGTTGAGCAATTGCAACGTTGCACGGATTCAGCAAATCCTGTTGCTTGGGATACAGAAACGAGTGATTTAGAGCCACGGGATGCTGATTTAGTAGGAATTGGTTGCTGTTTTGCCAAGCAGCTCCCCCCTAGTGACTCCTTATTAGGGGGAGGAAATAAGAAAGAGTTTGGGCGGTCTAATGTTGAAATTGCTTACATTCCAGTTGGTCATAAAGATGGCGGCAACTTAGATAAAAATACGGTTCTAGAAGCGTTGCGTCCAATCTTAGAAAGTGCTGATTATCCGAAGGCGCTGCAAAATGCAAAATTCGACCGATTGGTGTTGCATTGCCAAGGGGTAAAGTTGGCTGGAGTCGTATTTGATACGATGCTGGCAAGTTATTTGTTGGAACCAGAGGGAATTCATAATCTGAGTGAATTGGGATTGAGATATTTGGGGTTAAGTGCTAAGACTTATAGCGACTTGGTTCCGAAAGGTAAAACAATGGCAGATTTGGACATTCCCACTGTTGCAGATTACTGCGGAATGGATGTCTATACGACGTTTGGACTGGTTGGAAAACTCACAGATAAATTGGACGAAATCCCAACCTTACACAAGCTATTGCTGGAAGTGGAACAGCCTTTGGAACCAGTTTTGGCGGATATGGAAGATGTGGGAATTCGTATTGATAAAGTTTATCTTAAGGAACTTTCGCAACAGTTAGAAAAAGATTTAGAGAGAATTGAAACTGAGGCTTACGCAGTGGCAGGAGAGAACTTTAGTTTGGGT
>CADCTM010000810.1 GCA_902805485.1 uncultured Coleofasciculus sp.
AAAGATTAAAAGAATTTGAGACAGTCAGAGAATGTGTAGAATCTGTCTTCAAGAATTGTCCTAACCCATTTGCGTAGTACTATATTTGTCGAAGCCGTATTGTACCGTTATCGAGCAGGCATCCCTTGGCGGGACTTACCTGAACGATTTGGCGATTTCCGGGTGGTTCACACCCGCTTCAGGCGGTGGGCAAAGCGAGGTGTGTGGCAACAGATATTTGATCACTTAGCCAACGATGCGGACAATGAATACGCCATGATTGATTCGACCATTGTGCGTTCCCACCAGCATAGTTCTGCGGCAAAGGGGGGGATGCGTCGAGCGAAGCCATCAGTCGCAGCAAAGGCGGATTGAGTACCAAGATTCATGCCCTGGTTGATGCTCTCTTGCAATCCAATCGGCTTTCATCTGACTCCTGGACTCTTCTTGTGACCTAGATGGAGCTGATGTCCTGCTCAACGAACTTTCTGCCGATACACTCCTTGCCGACAAGGGATAAATGCCAATGAACGTGTGATTGAGCGACTCCAGCAACAGGGCAAGATGGCAGTGATTCCGCCCAAGCGTAATCGTACTACTCCTCGTGATTATGATAAGAACTTGTACAAAGCACGGCATCTCATTGAAAACTTCTTTGCCACACTCAAGCAATACCGAGCGATTGCAACACGCTACGATAAGCGGGCAAACAATTTTCTGAGTGCAATTTATCTTGCTGCTACTATCTATCTGGCTTAATTGATGACACGCCCTAGGCTGATGGTACTCGATTGCAAGTTATCCCTGTTCTGTCACTCTCCGAAAACATTTGCCATTTCTGAACTCAAGAGCCTTTGTATATGAAGCGATTGCCTACGGCACCAGCAAAGCTGATTGCCAGATTTTTTTCTAACAACAAATACAGCCACCAAGTTTTTCTAATAGGATAGCTTGTATTGATTGACTGATAAGGATTCTGGAGATTGCCTTTCCGGAGAGTGACAGAACAGGGTTATAGAAACGCGAAGTAGCGATTCTCGATTGCAAGCAAGACATCGGAAGTTCCCTTGCCCACTTACAGAGTAATACAAATGATTTCCCTACCTCAGGTTGCCGTCACAGCCAAAATCTACGAAAGCGCTAATTCACTGGTTTATCGAGGAATCCGACAAGGCGACAATACACCTGTCATCCTCAAGGTACTAAAACAAGACTATCCCACTCCAG
>CADCTM010000811.1 GCA_902805485.1 uncultured Coleofasciculus sp.
CAGCACCCTTGATGATGGTTGCTGGGCGAATGCTCGTGGTTTAGCTCGGTTGGCTCAAATTAAGTCACGGAGGGCAGGGTAATGCCAAGTAAGACCAGTTCCGAACGAGTCAGCATCAAGAGCTACCATGTGCCCTATTTGCGCCAAATCGGAGAACAAATTGGTACAGATGACCTTTCAGAAGTTGTCAATCACGTTCTGGCGTGTCTTAAGCAGGGGTGCAATGGGATGCCTCAAGATCAAGCAATGCCTCCAACCCAAAAGCGGCATATTTCACCCAATTCAACCCAGACCCTGGTGGACGATGATGCGTTGGCTGCGTCCCTTGGCGACTTACTGGCGGCGTAGGAGGCTTTATGTCGATAGAAGACTTGGAAGAGATTCGCCAGAAACATGAATCCTGGCTTGCCGAACTCGAAGGATTAGCAGTCGAGGCGATCGCCTCTAACAACTGGGACGCATTGTACACCCATGTGGTCGATTTTCAGAATGAACATGACCTTGCACAATGAAACTGGAATTGCGATTGGAGAGGATCGCCCATCCCACCTAGGGAAATATTTTCCTAGGTTCAAAGACAAAGCAGAAGCCAGCACCGGAGCAGCTCAAACTATCGGTGCTGGCTTCTAAAAATCTAACGGTTGGATTTTTGGCGATCGCTTTCAGATCGTTCATGCTGCATTCTCGTCAAACTGTGCGGCAAAATCAGCGGCAAAATCCAAATCATCACCTGGTAATACTGGCTGTTGAGATTGAGGTGCAATCGCTACAACCTTACTGCCGTTACCTCCCATACCAGGAAGAACACCCTTGAGCCAGCCAAATACACGGGAAATGAACTCTTGCCGCATCATCGTTTGAGCTAATTTGTGTTCATACAAAACACGATTTGTGAGAGTGGTTAAATCAGCAGCAGTCAATTTGTCTGGGGTGATACCTATTACCCGCTCTGATTGCGATCGCAGATACACCTCAATATCAGAATCAATCCGAACTCTTGAATTGGTTGCCATGTCTAAATCCTCCGTGCGAGTAGTGCTGATGCAATAGTTTGCAGTCCAATAGCGTTTGCCCAGCAGCCATCGGGAACGGTTGTTATTTTTTGAGTGCTTAACATCCTGGAAATTCCCGACATCTCAGTTCCCCCACCCCAAGCAACAAAGGATTGAGCTGCATCGCGCCATTCTTCAGTAGCCTTTAGTCCCAGCCGTAAACGGTCTGCCAGCCAAGTTTTGATCAGTCGCGCATAGATGGGACGGAGATTAAAATCACGAGTGCCGTAATTGAATTGACCGGACTCTATACCCTTGCGAACCAGCTCAATGCTTCCAGCTTTCCCAGTTCCTAAGAACCGGATAAGTTCGGCATCGGATGCGATCGCTTCCAGTAAATCAATGCAGCCGCCTGTCTCTAGGGGCTGGTGGTAAATGAGCTTCCCACCAGGACTAAAAACTTGAGGAATTACTGTAGATGTGCCGAAATCGAAAGCGATGGCATGGGCAGAGGAGTCAATCAAGTTCAAACGCTTGGCGTAGGTATAGCTTCCAGCACCCTCTGGTGCAACACTTCCAACAGTAATATTTACTCGTGTTTGTGGTTTGTTTTTGCCACCCAAACTAACAATATGACTACCATTTGTTAGTTCCTTCAATCTGTCGTTGAACAACTTCCGACTATGGGTGCTGATAACTAAAAACAAGTGCCACTCTTGCCGATGTGGGAGGGTGCTTAATGCCCCAAATAGCGTATGCAAGACATACTCAGCTTTTAATGCTGGGTCATCACTCAGCTTAACGTGAGTGGTTGGAGCCTTCCATGCTGCAAGTTCACCTGTTAAGAATTCACGGTCAATTAAATCGGTTCTATCACCTGAGCGATAGAAGAAATGTCCTCCTTCTTTTGAGGTTAAGTCTTCCAGTAAAGGTGCTTTTAATTCCAGCACTTTTGACGAAGTACGAATTCGCATTTGCCGTTCGCCAGAATCCATACAAACCTTGGTTAACCCTGCCCCACAATCGACTCCTGTGGGCATAATTGGGCGGATTTGAGCAGAATCAGCCTGTTTTGGCTGAATTGTCGTAATCATGTTTTTACTCCTTAAACTCTGTAAATTGCCTTCTAAGCATTGCTGTGTATAGCTTTGAGGATGGTTGCAATGATTTTTTGCAATGACCCATAGATACCTAGTTTGGTCTACCAGTTCACTCTGCTGGGTTGATTTGGGTTGACATTACAATACTTTAGCCCCAGCGCTAGAGCTTAAGCATCCGTGTTTTAAAAAAATGTTTGGTAGCCGTTTACACTAAAAGCCTACGCAGTACGCTATTAGCTCTAGCGCTACAAATGTGATACCGTTGTGGAATGGCAAAAAAAGGGATTAAAAGCCAGAGAGGACGTGCCGAAAATCAGTGGGGAGCAACAAAGTCTGCATCAATTAAGGCGCAGCTTACTCCTACTGGTAAACGTTTGCTTTTAGAAAAAATCAAAGCATTCGGCTTGTCGTTCGCTGAAATCCTTGAACGAATAGCCAGAGGAAAAATCAAATTAGTGATAGTTCCTGATTCCCTTGCAGAACTAATTGATAATTATGGACTAGAGAAACTAACTCAAGATGCCGTTATTCCAATTGAAGCGCTTTTAGAAATCAAAACAGGTCGGATGCCAACACCTGTTGAGCGACTAGGGCTTTGCAGGGCTTTAAACTTGACAGAAGAACAGCTACAAGAGGCAATAAAGCAACCACATCAGGGGGAACATTCAAATAATGGCTGTAACTGTTGATTTTTTTCTTTCTCGGTGTGAACGAGAGTTTACACCGACCGAAATTATCCTAACTGCGGCTGATAAGTTCCACGCCGAAGGCTTGCGACGATGCTGTATTGATATCGCAAAATGGGCAGTTAGCAAAGGTAAAGATTGGGTAATTATCCAATGGGCTGGGGATGGGGGCAAGCCTTATCGTATTCCTTGCTGGTATGCGTCAATGGAAAACCCATCTGACAAAATAACCATGTCAATTGCTGACGAAAATCCCCAAGGTCTTGAACAAATGTTGATTATTCCAGAGTTAGGACTCGACTTCAACGGTGTTTACTCCAATGAACACCCCATTCTGTTTTATGACTTTGAGGATGGTGATATTGTTTTCGCTAATCTGGCAGCAGTTCAGGCTCAGCAAAAGAAAGCCAAGCAGCTTATAGGTAGTTCTGGAGCTAGTCTCAACTTTCCTGAAGAGTTTGAGCGCAGAGTTGAACGCATCTGGAATGGTGAGTGCCTCCGCAACTATGAAAACGAAGCTATGCGCTGGTGGTGTGACCCTAATTCAGGTACTTATCGTCGCAAGCGTATGCAGTTTGTCTAGAATGCTGGAAAAACCAACTTTCTAGGTACTGAGTGCTGGTACTCGAATACGGTTAGTGCTGTTGATACTGGTCGCTTTGTTGGGTGATGTAAGTAGCTCTTTTTGCCAATTCGAGCGATCACTCCCAACGTGTCTAACTGTTAGACACGAAGACAAATTTTTAGCCAGCGGTTTCCTTCCACGAGAACCGCTGGCTGCAACCCACCCCGAGAAGGGAAGGTAGAGAAAAGAATCTAGTATTTCAACTCTACCATTGCTTTCTCTGGATCGCCAATGCAAAGAGGAAGTTCATGATAGCAGCCCTAGAACAAAAATCACTGTTGATTGAGGGATTAAAATTCATTCCCCAAGACTGGAAATTAACCCCCCTGCGGGACAACAAAGCACCGTACAGAAAAGAATGGCAGCAGGAAACTCCCCTAACTCATCCTCAAATCATTACAGAGATAGAGTCGAGGCAAGCCAAAGGCTACGGCATACGCACAGGTCAAGTTAGTAGTGGAATTGTAGCAATCGACTTCGATGGGTCTAGCGCTATGCAGAAAGCGCTGGAATTATCAGGAGGTGAACTGCCCGAAACGGTTTCCTTCACTTCCAATCGACCTGGAAGGCATCAACGGCTTTACCGTATCCCTAAACAGTATTGGGAAGCGATCGCAAACAAGAAGTTAAAAACCGGGGTAGTGGGTGATGATGGAAAACCGGAACAATTGGAGTTCCGCTGGGATGGGTGTCAGAGCGTTTTACCTCCAAGTGTTCATCCTCAAACTGGGTGCTACACCTGGATCAACTCACCTCAAGATACCGAGATCGCACCGGCACCGATGTGGGTGATTGAAGCAATGTTAAAGCCGGAGGAACCAAAACAATCAGAGCGATACCCTACCTCCTACACTCGCAAAGCGCGATCAGGAGAGAAATGGTCAGACGAAGAATGGGCATTATCTTACCTGTCTGCTCTCAATTCTAACCGTGCAGATAATTACGACGACTGGGTAAAAGTGGGCATGGCATTGCACAGTGTCGCTGACTCGCTGCTGGTTGATTGGGACGACTGGAGCTGCAAATCTCCCCAATACAAGCCGGGGGATTGCGAGAAAAAGTGGAAATCATTCAAGGGTCAGGGAGTAGCGCTCGGCACACTAGGACATATGGCAAAGCAGGATGGTTGGCGATCGCCTTTTGAGCGTAATGATCAGAAGCCTTTACCTAACAATCAGAAATCAGTAAGCTCTAAGTCGAACCCCCCTGAACTTAGCACCGTGGAACGATTTAAAGCAGATTTGCTAGCGTTGACAAACTCTAACGATGACTTAGAGCGATTGATACGCATCAATGAACTAGCTTCTACTTACCGGATGCCAGCGGCAGAGATTCGGAAGGCCCTGAGTAAAATTGAAACTGCAACCCGCACACCAAAAACTCAGTTTTTGAAGATGGATAATTTTCTAAGTTTGGAAAGTCAAGGGATTGATTACCTAATTCCTGGCTTATTACCACGAGGTGAAACAGTGCTGTGTGCAGGTTTACCAAAGTCTGGTAAAACCTTACTTGCTATTGATGCTGGGTTCGCGATCGCAACTGGGGAAAGTCAGTTTTTAGGTGAAACCGTACAACAGGGGCGTGTACTGCTGATCAGTGTGGATGAATCAGCACAATCAACTAAAGCCAAGCTATTGAAACGTGGATTCCGTCCAGGAGACGCAGACAACGTTGCTGTGATGCTTGGATGGGACATCAGCCAGCTTGACGAACTAGAAGCAAGGCTTGAAGACTTCCGACCGGATTTAGTAATCATCGACTCCCTAAAGCGCATCACAGTAGGGCGTGAGATTAGCGAAAACTCGGCAGAGTTCGCAGATGTAATCTACACACTCAAGGAGCTTATAGGAAGGTATGGTGCAGCTAGCATCTTGATCCACCACAGTAATAAGAATCAAGATGCAACCGGAGTATCAAAGGTGAGGGGTTCAACTGCGATCGCTGGTGCTGTGTGGGGTATATGGCAACTAGATATCCCTGAATCAGAGGACGACTCAAACGGCAAGCCTAGAAAAGGGAAATCGAAACAAAAGCAGTTTGACCCCACCAATCCTAATCGCATCTTTACCGCTATCTGCCGGGATTCTGAAGGTTCATTACTCAATATCAAGTTCAATCCAGAGAATCACTCCTACAACATCTCAGAGGGTGACGAGTCGGCACGATCGGAGCGCAAGACACAAGAACAGGTACTCCTGGAAATCTTTGCTCAGGTTGCCCCAAAAGGGTTAACAGGACGCGAGGTTTTGGAGCGTTCGGGATTAGGCAGAGGGGTTTACTCAGTCCTCAACCGGATGGTTGATAAGCGCTTAATTACTCAACGGCAATCAATTTCTGATGGCAGAATGACCATCTATTGTTTACCAAAACAGCAGGGGACACACCCCCCCCACTACCCTGTAGAAGTATGTGATCAATATTCCTTCAAAACTAATGCAGGTATAGATTTGGAGATTGATCACAAGTTGATCACAACTCCTGAAGAATTGATCACAAAATTTTCTGAGAATAACCCAAAAACAGGGTGTGATCAATTGCAAAACCCAGGTACAGCAAATAACACAGTGGAAATTGATCACACAAATCTGACAGAGGGGGGGGGTGTGTGTGTTGAAGAATCCGTTACAAAAGTTAAAGATGAATCTATTACTAAAACTTTGTGTACTGATTTAGCGATAGCGAAGCGCTGCTGCGAAGCGCAGATCGCACCCGCAGCCGCTCCAGCGGAGGTGGCACAATCCGAACTGCCCATTTATCAGCGTTCGGATGGAGGCTTTCAAGTTACCGATGCTGACCCCTGGCTTGATGAGAAAAACATCCAAGATATAGTTGATCATCTTGAACTTTGCCCAGACCGCGAAACATTAGCCGAACTCAGACAAACCTGGACATCAGAGGTAGCTAAAAAAGCGATGAACCTTGCTTGCAAGCGGCTCTCGCCGGAGAAATATGCCCAGATTAAGCAATGGGTTGTTGGTTGAACGCAGCCTAACGCTAGACACCGATTAACGGGACTTAAACGAAAATAGAGAATAAAAAATATATAATTCCTGCATGGCAAGCATTTCACGTTAATGACTTACTCATGAAAGAGACAACTCCTGCCGCTATGCCCCCTTGCTTCGATAGATGGTGTAAACGCTTTGACGATATTTGGACACATCAAGCGCAAAAAAGGGAGTTTAAGCATTATATCGGAGGATTATTAGGGGAAAGTGAGAGAAAAAACCTGTCTCAAATGGCGGATAACGCTGTCGGAGTGACATACCACCGATTACATCATTTTTTGACGGAAGCGCCCTGGTCAGTCAAAGAGGTAAATGAGCGCCGCCTGAAGGTGATGAATCAGTGCAGTCAAACCCGAATCAGTAGAGGATTCACATTAATCGTGGATGACTCAGGGCATAGAAAAAGTGGTAATTTCACAGCCGGAGTGGGACGGCAGTACATAGGAGAAGTCGGGAAAACTGAGAACGGGATAGTGGTAGTAACAACTCATCTATATGATGGTAAAAAAAGCTTACCGTTAGATCTAGAGTTATATCAACACGCTAGTTCTTTAGCTCAGGGGAAAAAAGACATTGAGTTCAAGAAAAAGCCAGAGCTAGCTTTAGCATTAATTGACCGAAGTCTAGAAAGAGGATATCGACCCGGTATCGTGCTAATTGATGCTGGCTATGGAAATAACACAACATTTCTGCTGGAACTGGAAAAAAGGAGATTAAAGTATTTAGGGGGATTAGCTAAAAACCGCAAAGTGATAATTGAAACCGAAGCGAATAAACGAGAAGAAATTCGCTTAGATAAATTAGCTGATTCATTGCCTGTTGAAGCTTTTACCCCTATTCAACTCAATCTAGATAAACCGAAAACCGTTTGGGCGGCAACGGTTGAAGTTGAACTATCACAGCTAGAAGGAACGAGAACAATTGCTATCGTCATGAATGCCTCATCCTTCAATCAAGCTAGCGATATTGATTATTTTATTAACAATGTTGATGCTTCAATTAGCACAGCCGAATGGATAGTAACCACTTATGGTCAAAGAAATTGGGTAGAAGTTTTCTATCGGGAAGCCAAAGGCTGGTTAGGGTTGTCTGAATATCAAGTCAGGGATTCTAGAAGCCTACTAAGACATTTCACTCTTGTATTTTGTGCCTATACATTTATTTTATGGCACACCTTAACTGGAGGATTAAGAAGGCGGTGGGCATCGAAACCTTTAAACACTTTTACTGAAGCATTAGAGGCATTTCGGACAGCAATGTCTTTCCGTTTTATGGAGTGGCTGACCCTTAATCGTGACGTGTTTGCTGCTTATAAAAATAGTTTGGGCTTTATTTGGACTTAATTTTTGTCTAAGTCCCACTAGGGGCTGGTGGTAAATGAGCTTCCCACCAGGACTAAAAACTTGAGGAATTACTGTAGATGTGCCGAAATCGAAAGCGATGGCGTGGGCAGAGGAATCAATTAAGTTTAAACGCTTGGCGTAGGTA
>CADCTM010000812.1 GCA_902805485.1 uncultured Coleofasciculus sp.
GTCTCAAAAAGTAAAAGCAAAATTCTTCAGGTTAAATTTTAAAGATATATTTTATTCAAGTTTTAATTCCCAAAGACCGCTTCTCCCAAACCAGGCAGAAAGGGAAACGACCCAGATGAAAATAATATTAAATAGCTAACACTGACTCAGTTCTAAACTTTTTTTGAAATGAATCAGCTCTAGCAATGCTAAGATAAACCCATTTGTAGATAGCTAGATTAAGCTGAATATGGTATATTCGCCGACTCGCTTCTCGGATATTCAAAATCACTGGGCACGTTTATTTATTGAAGGGTTAGCGACTCAAGGTATTATTAGCGGGTTTCCTGATGGTACGTTTCGACCTAATCAAGCGATGAGTCGAGCCGAGTTTGCGGCTTTATTACAGAAAGCATTTCAAAAGCCGACAAAACGCCCTTATGTCCCCTTTGTCGATGTTCCTGGAAAACATTGGGCAGCACCCGCCATTCAAAAAGCGTTTGAAACGGGCTTTATATCCGGCTATCCTGGTAATCGCTTTCGTCCAGATGCCAGTATTGCCAGAATGGAGGTTTTAATTTCTTTAGTGACTGGTTTAGAAATTAATTCTGATAAAATAGCAGATATTAAAGCAATCTTTCCAGAATTATATCAAGATGTGGCACAAATTCCTAGCTATGCTATCGAAAAAATTGCCGCTGCTACGGATGCCGGATTTGTCGTTAATTTCCCAAATTTAAAGCAACTCAAACCCCTTGAGGTCGCCACTCGTGCTGATGTCGCCGCTTTTATTTACCAAGCTTTAATTTATTTAGAAAAAGTCTCAGAAATCCCCTCACAATTCATAGTTGTTTATCAAAAAACGGCGACAGTTAGCCATAAACGTGAGTTTCGAGGAGTATGGGCGGCAACAGCTTGGAACATAGATTGGCCATCTAAACGAGGCTTATCTGTTGAACAACAGCAAAGCGAATTAATCCAAATTCTTGACCGAATGCAAGCGCTGAATCTCAATGCTTTGCTGTTGCAAGTACGGCCAGCGGGAGATGCTTTTTATGCCTCTCAATTAGAGCCTTGGAGTGAATTATTAACGGGGACTCCAGGTAAAGCACCCGAACCATTTTACGATCCACTCGAATTTGCTATCTCTCAATCCCACAAGCGTAATATCGAACTTCACGCCTGGTTCAATCCCTACCGTGCCGGAACTTCTGCACAAAAACTCCCCAGCGTTAGCCCTCATATTGCCGTTACTAATCCCGAATATGTCTACAAATACGGCAGCGATTTGTGGATGGACCCAGGAGCAAAAATTGTTCAAGATTTAACGTACAATGTCATTCTTGATGTGGTACGTCGCTATGATGTGGATGGTATTCATCTAGACGATTATTTCTATCCCTATCCAATATCCGGTCAAATTTTTCCCGATGATAAAACTTACAAGAATTATCAAGCAAGCGGAGGCAAATTTACATTAGGAGATTGGCGTCGGGATAATGTTAATCAACTGATGCAACGCCTGTCTACCGGAATTCGCGCCACCAAATCTTATGTCAAGTTTGGTATTAGTCCATTCGGGATTTATCGTCCCGGACAACCCCCACAAATTAAAGGCTTAGATCAGTATGAACAGCTTTATGCTGACCCAAAAAAATGGCTAGAAGAAGGGTGGGTAGATTATATCGCTCCGCAACTCTACTGGCGCATTGATCCACCAGAGCAAAGTTATCCTGTCTTGCTCAAGTGGTGGACTGAAAATAATCCAAAACGCCGCCATATTTATCCAGGTAATCGATTAGCTGCGTTAGATGGAAAAAACTGGACAATTTCTGAGTACCAAAGACAAATTGAAATAACCCGCAATCTTTCTTCGGGGTTATCGTTAGGAAATATTTTCTATAGTATGAAGGTATTTAATGAAAATCGCCTGGGTGTTGTTGATAGTTTTAAAGCCTCAATTTATGGAGAACCTGCACTAGTGCCAACGCGCTCGTGGTTTGAGTCCGTAGTACCATCTATCCCAAGCGGCGTAAGGGGAAAACAGGGCAAGATTACCTGGAAAACTGCCTCAACTGACGCGATTCGTTCCTGGACACTTTATAAGCAGAATGCTGATACTTGGAAGCTGATGCAAGTCATTGAAGCGGCGACAACAACGGCGATAGTAGAACCGGGAACCTATGCTTTATGTGCGGTAGATAATCAGGCGAATGAAAGTGTGGGAGTTGTTGTTTCTGTTAAATAAACTTTCCAGATTGCTTGACAAATCAGCGAGCGTCTGATCCAGGAATGTTGTTGACCCTTACGATAGGTTGATCCACTACCAATCTGCAAAATTCTTATACCTTTTGATAGATGCAGCTTTTGGTTTAAGCTAAGGCTAACAACTTTTTAGCTCATCATCTATACTTTTAGAGCCGGAGTATACCTTTTGATAGATACAGCTTTGTCTTTGATGAAATAATTTTTAATAATTGACGATTTTGTAGGTGTAAATCGCTACTGTACAAACAAAATATCCAGACTAAAGTTGAAACAAAAAAATCAAATTGTCCTGCTGAACTATTAGAAATTGTCAATCGTACACTTAGGTTGTTACTACGGCTCCATCCTACAAACCATCTGGGCAGTTATTAGAAACATCACCCGTTGAAAATTTTAGGACTGACCAATTCATAAAAATGACGATTTTAGTTATGACGTTGCCAAGAGGAGTTCTCTCGTGCCTTCAAGCCTAAAACTACGTGTTGACTCATTGCGTTCCTCAACAACGCCGTCAATTCAAGCGCTTCAAGGATTAACCTTTGTAGTCGCAATGTGGCTTTTCAGTCGGCTCGTAATTATTGTTACGATGCAACTGATTTCGCCCCATTACCCAGCCATTCCGGTTGTACACCCCGAACCCGGACCATTAGATTTTGTTCCCGGTTTTATTCCCAAACCAAGCTGGGATTTATTCGCCCATTGGGACGCCGCCTGGTTCAGACAAATTGCCACAAAAGGCTACGAATATATACCAGATGGCAAAATGCACAGCATCGCCTTCTTTCCGCTGTTGCCCTTGGCGATGCGGGCACTGATGACGTTTGGCATTCCTGTGGAAATTGCTGGCGTTTTGGTCAATAACTTGGCATTCCTGGGCGCCTTAATTCTCCTGTATCGTTGGACAGAAGAACATCACGGCGTCAGCGCAGCCAGGTGGGCAACAGCAGCATTGGCTTGGTGTCCCTTCTCCTTGTATGGCACCGTAATCTACTCGGAAGGGCTGTTTCTTTTGCTCACTACAGCTTCCTTGCGAGCGTTTGAGAAAGGTCAGTATAAAAGAGCCGCACTTTGGGGCGCATTAACCACCGCCACACGAGTAACCGGGGCGGCGCTGATCCCCACCTTTTTAATCGTGGCGTGGCGAGAAAAGCGATCGCCCATTGCCTACGTTGCGGCCCTGGCAACAGGATTAGGGCTGCTATCGTTCATGATATTTTGTGCGATTCGTTTTAACGACCCCTTAGCCTTTGTTCACGTCCAGAAGGGATGGGGCATTGAGGCAGGATTCAATTTAGACGGCTGGAAAGAGTTATTTGTAACAATTTTCACCTGGCAGCACAGCGCCCTCAAAGAATTAACGAAAGCGATCATGCTCTTTGGCGGGGCTTATTTGTTGTGGCACTTCCGCCGCGAACTGTCCCGTGTTGTCTTGATCTACGGGATTTGTTCCATAGCACTGATCCTGAACTCAGGGGCGATGTGGTCAATCAACCGCTACGCTTTTGGGATCGTATCTCTATCGATCGCATTAGGCATATTACTATCTCGCCACCGCCGTTGGGGATACGCAACTATGGGCTTCTTCGGGATTTTACTCTTCGACTTTACGATTCGTTTCTCCTGGTGGCGCTGGATATCTTAAAAATAGGGTTGTGTTTTCATTCTGGTTATTAGGTAAATTCCGGAAACTCCCCCCCTAGCCCCCCTTAAGAAGGGGGAAATCGGCTCAAAGTCCCCCTTTTTAACCCTGATGCGAGGGGTTCTCCGGGTTTGCACTCCAACCATATCCCCCCAGAAATCAGCGCAGGGTGACAAACTCCTCGGCAGTAGAGGGATGGATGCCGACGGTAGCATCGAAGTCTTTCTTCGTGGCGCCCATTTTAATTGCGATCGCCATTCCTTGAATAATCTCCGCCGCACTATCGCCCACCATATGCGCCCCCAGTACCTTCTGGGTATCTTCCTCCACAACTAACTTCACCATCGTTCTTTCATCTCGACCGCTGAGAGTGTGATACATGGGCTTAAACTTGGCACGATAAACCTTCACCGCATCCCCGTACCTTTCCCGTGCTTCGGCTTCCGTTAGCCCCACCGTAGCCGCCTCTGGGGTAGAGAATACCGCTGAGGGAACATTTTCATAACACATCGTTCGGGACATCCCGCCAAACTGAGTATCGGCAAACGCCCTACCTTCGTTAATCGCCACCGGGGTAAGATTAATCCGATCAGTACAGTCGCCTACAGCAAAAATATGCTCTTGGCTGGTATGACTGTACTCATCAACCGCGATCGCACCTTTATTAATTTCCACCCCCGCATTTTCCAAACCCAACTTCTCAAGATTTGGCTTACGTCCTGTTGCCGACAGGACAACATCTGCCATAATCGTTCCCTGGTGCTTGCCAGCGAGCGTTACCTTCAAACCTTCTGGTGTCTTTTCAATGGTTGGGGATTCAGCGATTGTCAGAACCTCAATCCCATGCTTTTGCATCCCCTCTTGAATGCCAGAGCGCAGATCGTCATCAAATCCTCGCAAAATTAAATCATTGCGGATAATCTGCGTCACTTCCGAACCCAAACCATTCATAATGCAGGCAAATTCCACCCCAATATAGCCGCCGCCCAAAATTACCATGCACTTGGGTTGCTCTGGGAGGAGGAACATATCATCAGAAGTAATTGCGTGTTCGATGCCTGGAATCTCAGGTGGCTTAACCGGCTGTCCTCCAACCGCAATCAAAATTTTATCAGCAGTAACTTTCCGGTCTTCAATTTCCAAGGTGTGGGGATCGAGGAACTTGGCATAACCGCGAAATAGCTCTACCTTGGCGTTGTCGATCATATTCTGATACACCCCGTTCAGGCGAGTCAGCTCATTATCAACTGCTGCCAGCATCTTTTTCCAGTCGAGGGTGCTTTCTACTCCACTCCAGCCGAACCCTTGTGCATCGGCAAACAATCCAGGGAAGTGGGAGGCGTAAACCATTAGTTTTTTGGGAATGCAGCCACGATTGACACAGGTGCCACCTAAGCGGCTAAATTCTGCCACCGCTACCTTCGTTCCATACTGCGCCGCCCGTCTAGCTGCCGCAATACCTCCAGAACCGCCACCTATCACAAATAAGTCGTAATCGTAGGTCATAATTTAATAGACTTCCTATTTCCACTATTTATTAGTGTAGGAACTGAGGCGGCGATTGGGTCTAAATCTTCTTCGATGGCGACGTGCCATCTGTCTCCTCTGGATAGTCTGAAGTCGGCTCAGGTTGTAGCTGCTGGCGTCCGTTGCGAATCACCCGGAGCATATCGCTTAACTGCTGCTCTATGCTCGTGAGAACGGCATCAGCGTAGTCATCGGCACCGTTTTGGATATCCTCACAATCTACCAGTGCCAGTTGGCGCATTTGCTCTAGTTCTTGCTGTGCTTGCAAGCGCATCCGCTCAATCTCTGCCAGGGTTTGCTCCTGAATTAGTTCACACTCTTGCTGCACTTGCTGGCGAATTTGGCTCGCTTCAAGTTCTGCCTGCTGAATAATGCCCATTTCATCTAACATTTGATCGGCACGTCGTTCTGCCGCCTCCATGATTTCTTGGGCGTATTCTTCGGCAGAAAGCAGAATTTCGTCGCGTTGGCGGACGATTTTTTCGGCGTCCTCAACGGCAGTCGGCAGATTTTCCCGAACTAAATCTAACTGCGCGAGTAATGCCTCCTCATCCACCAGCGTACGCTGCGTAAAGGGGATGTGAAAGCTATCGAACAAGATTTCCTCAATACGGTTCAGTTCTCGTTGAATATCTATACCTCCCGCTCGATTTGGAGGAAGTTCTCTGGTGTGACTGGGTTCATTGCGATCGGGGGGTTCGCTCCGGGATGGGTCTTGGCGTAACATTGGCTAATATCTAAGGCAACCTGCTGAGGAACAAGATGAGCGACGGAACCGCCAAATCTGGCAATTTCTTTCACTACGCTACTACTTAAGAAACTGTACTCGTTAGAAGTGGCGAGAAATACGGTTTCAATCTCATCCCAAAGGGTTTCATTGGTATGAGCCATCTGGAGTTCTTTTTCAAAGTCGGAAAGTACCCGTAGACCCCGCAACAGCACTTTAGCATTCTTCAGTCTGGCATATTCTACGGTCAAACCGACAAAACTATCGGCTTCGACGTTGGGTAGGTGTTGGGTACAGCGGCGAATCTGTTCCACTCGCTCTTGTACGGGAAATAAAGGCGTTTTGCCGGGATTTCGCAGCACAGCCACGATCACCTGCTCAAAGAGTTTACAGCCTCGTTCTATGATGTCGAGGTGTCCTAGGGTAATTGGATCGAAGCTGCCTGGATAAATTGCAATCACGAAGAGAGGACTGTTGTACGTTACTGAGGCGATTATACCGAAGCGTTTGCTCTTTAAGATTAAGTTCAATTGTTTTGATTCTACAAAAACCGTGGCTCGACCCAACCGCTTAACTCTTCAGGAAAAAGCCCGATTCTTTTACGAGATGGCGGCTTTACTCAATTCTGGTCTAACTGTACAACAAAGTTTAAATTTGGCTGGAAAAGATTGCCATCCTGCCTTCCGGCGCTATCTTAAACAGATTCGTCAGGTTGCGGAAAATGGTCAAGATTTGGCGACGGCAATCAGTCTTAATGCTGGTTATTTTGATAGTTGGACTATTAGCTTAATTCGCTTGGCTCAATACAGTGGTGCATTACCACAGATTTGTACCAAAATTGCTTCTGATTGTGAAACTCAAATAAAACGTAAACGGCTTTATCGTTCGGTGAGATTATCGACAATCACAATTATTTGGAGTCTGCTTATCCTCACCGCCGTTATTTTCAATCGCACACCGATGGGCTTTATTAAACCAGAGTTTTGGCTCAGAAGTTTAGCGATCGCTTTTCTTTTAATCCTAATTAGCTTTTTGGCATCGCGCTATCTTAAACGAGGAGCGCCTTGGTTGAGATATTTGCCTGTTGTCGGTAGGATAATCCAAACGCGATCGCTTATTTATTTCGCCCAATTACAATTACCCTTAAGTTGCGGTGTCCCCATTCTCGCTGCCGTGGAATTAGTGCGAGAGCATATCCCAGACGTAGTAATGAAGGCAAATTTGTCATCTGCCGCGAGACATATTCGTGCCGGACAAACCCTTAGCAGTAGCCTTGAAGGTAAGTTACCACCAATTGCAACTCAGATGATCCATACAGGTGAAGAAACGGGCAATTTGGATACTGCAATGCAAAATATTACTCAATATTATGAAGGAGATTTAGAACGAAGGCTAGGGTTAATAGAAAGTAGTTTACGACCGATGAGCATTTTAGCGATCGCTCTTTTAATTGCTGCTGTTGGTATTCGGGCTATAAGATTATTACTCAATTCCCTACCGGCTTAAAAAGCCCGATACCCTCAAGGGTGCGCCTACACCACCAAAGCCTACCTCCGCAGGATAATTATTATTAGTCTATACCTTGCGGACGATAGTTTCAGTAGCCCCATTCAGTCGGCAGGCGATTTGGTTTGCTGATTCAAATTCCAGTCGTAGTCCAAATAAGCAATTGCTACTTCTTTTGGTATTACAATATCAGATTTCAGGTAAGAACGAATGTAGTCAGGAATTGAAGGCGCAACTTTCAGAAAATC
>CADCTM010000813.1 GCA_902805485.1 uncultured Coleofasciculus sp.
AGAGGTGTAAGCAGCGGCTTCTGCAAAGCGCGCCATAAACCGCTAAAAATAGCGGTTTTGAGAGGATTAGTATAAGTCGTATCTACCAGTTAGTAATTTGTTGAATGATTCTGTCTGAAAACGAGGTGGTTCTGTTGCAAAAAATCAGAGAAGCACTATCTACAGAATTGAAACGGGCCTAACATCACAGGAAACCCGATCATGCCAACCCAACATGAAACGCCAACAGTGCTGTAACGAATGTCTGATGCCATCAACGCACACGACGTTGATGCGTTCGTGAACTGCTTCACCAATGATTACCAAGCGAACAACCGCTATATTTCGATCGCGCCTTCAGCGGTCTAGCCCAAGTCCGGGAGAACTGGACTGCCCTCTTTGCCCAGGTTCCAGATTTACGTGCAACTTTGGTCGCTTCGACCACGGTGACCTCGCCTGAGCTCAATGGCACTGGCAAGGTACGCGCACGTCCGGGCACTGAATATGCGTGGTGTAGTTCTTGCTGGACTACGCAACGGAATCATCGCGTGGGCAAGGCTATACATGGAGCCGGTTCATGACCAGTCATCAACTGGCTAGAGGGTTAGACGTTAGCACGAATGGCTTTAAGGTGCAGCTTGAAGCGATTGAGCGTGGAAGTGTTATGGTTGAAGCAGTGCCCTTGAAGTAGAAGTAATCGCATTATGCAAGTTTTAGTTATTGCTCGTATCAAGCCAGGAACACCAGTAGAGCAAGCTGTGCCCTTTCTTGCTGTAGAAGCTGCTCAGGCTTGGGAGTTTTACGCTTCAGAGCAAATTCGCCAGGTGTATTACATTGCCAATAAGGGGGGTGCTGTCATGATCTGGGAAGGCGAAAGTGTAGAATCTGTCACCCAAGAAGTCAACAAGCTACCGATGGTGAAAGAAGAGATTCTCACCTGTGAATTCTTGCCCCTTAAACCCTATACCGGTTACGCTGCACTGTTTGCCCAGCAGCCGAACATTCCTTCCACCGGGGCGGGGACAACGGATATCGCGGTCAATTAAAGCACTACAGGTTGCGCCGGGTGAATGCGTCGTGATGGCATCAGCCCGAAACTCGATCAATCCGGTGATTCAGCGTGGTCGTTTATCTAAATATCAACGCTAGATTCAACGAGTCGGTGACTGCGAAACTCAACGTAATTTACGACGGATTTTAGATGGAGAAGGA
>CADCTM010000814.1 GCA_902805485.1 uncultured Coleofasciculus sp.
TTGCCCTGGTAATGGGACTGCCATTCAAGTTCCTTCTGGAACATCTCATCGCTAGCATCGTTGATTCCAAATTTCTTCCTAACATCGTCGGTAGTTCCCTATCTCTTGTTATTTCGTCGAGTTTTCAAGTAGGTGGTGGGCAGGCTTTAATCCAACACCTCGCCCTGCGCCTCATTCTCGCCCGGAATCGCTACGCCCCTTTGCGCTACGACCTCCTGCTTAACTACTGCACCGAAAGACTTTTATTGCGGCGGGTTGACGGTCGTTATCGCTTCATGCACAAACTCTTGCAAGACCAGTTTGCCAAGATGAATTTGGAGTGAAAGGATTTAGGAATAAAGGCGATGGAGAACCTTAAAGTTAACAAGGGGATGGGACGAGTGAGCGAAATCCTGAATTTACCGAGCACTGTTTCGCAAATTGATAAATGCCCAAGCACCGTGTTTGTCTACAGCAATCGCATTTCTTGATTCACTCATTCTGCGGCAAGCGATCGTTTCCCCTCAATCTCGCCCAACTTCAACTGCAGATAGAGGACAAAACACCTCAAGAAATCAGACGATTCTATCAGTGTTTATCGGCGTTGAATCCACTTGACAAGCGTTTACAGTTAACAACGTCAACATAGTTTATTGGAGCCAATATGCAAACACGGCGCTTAGGCACAACTGAAGTCCAGATTACCCCCATCCTCGTCGGTACGTGGCAAGCAGGCAAGAGTATGTGGGTGGGAATTGAAGACGCTGAAACCATCAAAGCGATCCGCGCCGCTTATGATGCCGGAATGACAACGGTGGATACGGCTGAAGTTTACGGAAATGGTCACTCTGAGCAAATAGTTGCCCAAGCTCTATCCGATGTCCGCGACAAAGTAACTTATGCGAGCAAAGTGTTTGCGAATCACCTTAAATATGACCAGGTAATCCAGGCTTGTGAAGGTTCTTTAAAAAACTTAAAAACCGACTACCTTGACCTTTACCAAATTCACTGGCCTTCTGGTGCGTTTAATACAGAAGTCGTGCCAATTGAGGAAACAATGAGCGCCTTAAATAAGTTAAAGGAGCAAGGCAAGATTCGGGCAATCGGTGTTTCCAATTTTTCCCGCGCTCAGTTAGAAGAAGCCTCGCAGTACGGGCGTATTGATAGTTTACAGCCACCCTACTCTTTGTTTTGGCGTCAGATTGAAAAAGAGGCTCAAGCTTATTGTGTTGAAAACAACATCTCGATTCTTGCCTATTCTTCCCTCGCTCAAGGCTTATTGACGGGCAAGTTTGAACGGGGACATAAATTTGAGGAAGGCGATAACCGGGCGAAAAATAAGTTGTTTCAAGGAGAAAATTACGAACGAGCGCAGCAAGCGTTGGACAAACTGCGTCCAATTGCCGAACGTCATCAGTGTAGCCTTGCCCAGTTATCTTTGGCTTGGTTAATTGCTCAACCGCAAACTAATGCAATTACAGGCGTCCGCAATGCTGAACAAGCGACGAAAAATGCAGTAGCGGCTGATGTTGAGCTGTCAGGTGATGAGCTAAAAGAGATTGATGCGATCGGACAAATTGTCACTGCTCATTTGGACGAAAATCCCGTGATGTGGGAATGGTGATTCGGGAAAATAATTATGCTAGGGTATTTATCGAGAATTGAATTCGGCGAGCAGGTTTGTTCTTGCAGATTGGCGTGCATCTCACCGAATCCAATCTAAGTGATTGATTTGTGGGAAGGTTTCATGTCAATTTATCTAGGGAATCGACCTTTCGCCACTTTTCCAGGAAATGTTAGCGGCGTTTTTCCGACTATGGAATTGTTAAGCTCGTTCAAATCCCAATAGAAAATGCTTTGATAATTGTTGAGATGATAAACAGAGGCGCCAGAAATGGCAGCGATTGAAGCCCTTAAGAGTGCTGAGTGAATGAGTAGACTGAAAGTTAATCAGGCAAGACCTCCCACTGAACGGGATTCCTTCGGGAATTGTGGTCGAAGTGACAACTGGGGCTTTTCTCAAAATCGAAACTAATGAGATATTAGAGATGTAGCCTTAATCGCTGCCAATAAAGATAATTGGGCTTATTGCTCTGCCCCTTTACCTAAATTATTGTTAGTTAGTCAAAGTTTTTTGATGAGTAATTAGGATGACTCAAGTAGTTGTTGGTCAAAACGAAGGCATTGATTCAGCTTTGCGTCGATTTAAGCGTCAAGTTTCCAAAGCAGGGATTTTGAGCGAGGTCAGGCGACATCGCCATTTTGAAACTCCCCTCGAAAAACGTAAACGTAAGGAAATCGCACGGCGTAAAAAGCGTTGGAATTAGCCTATTTGTTCACGAACAGTTGTGGCGTTGAGTTCATGCTGTAGGCAAACCCTTAGTTCAATGTTAGGGGAGGTATCATTCTTAGGATAGTAGTTTTAAGGGTGTATTTCGGTACGCCCTTGCTGTTGAATGGGAATTTCGATCACAAACTCAGTTCCTTGTCCAGGGGCACAGCAGCACTTAAGTTTGCCATTATGCTTTTCAACCACGATTTGATGGCTGATGAATAACCCTAAACCCGTGCCTTTACCGGAGGGTTTTGTCGTGAAAAACGGCTCAAATATGCGCCTCCTCACATCTTCTGTCATTCCTGGACCATTATCGCTAATCTTGATCACTGCCCATAAATCGCTGCTGTCCCCCTAACGAGAATTGCCTCGTCGAACTTCTGTACAAATTCGGATGGTGTCGGAGTGATGCTTACTTTGTTCTACTAAAGACGATTCCTTGGGGTATGGGATAGCGACTGAGGTGTTGCCGTTTTCAGTGCTAACACTCGCGAGGGTTGGCACGGCAGAAGCTTCACAGGCGTCAGGATTCAAAGCGAGGTTAGACTCTTCAAAACACTTAATAGCACAGGGCTTTTGCTTACATTCCTCTAAAGCATCAATGGCATTGCACAACAAATTCATGAACACCTGGTTCAAAAGCCCCGGCTGGCACTCCAGCGGTGGCAAATGCCCATACTCCTTGATGACTTTAATTTCCGTATTATCTCCTTTTACTCTTAAACGATTACGGATAATTAACAGCGTGTTATCTAGCCCTTGATGAAGGTCTACTTGGCTCATTTTGGCTTCATCAAGCCGTGAAAAGTTCTGTAGCGACTGTACCATTTGGCGGATGCGGTCAGCCCCTAAGTATATTGAGGATAAGGTTTTTGGAAAATCTTCAAGCAGAAAATCTAAATCAATTGCCTCAGCTTGCTGTTGAACTTCTTGCACTGGCTGAGGATAGTGTTGGGCATAGAGCTTTAAAAGATTTATTAAATCCTCAGCATATTGGTTTGCCGGAATGAGATTGCCATAGACGAAACTGAGGGGATTATTAATCTCATGAGCAACACTCGCTACCAACTGCTCAGAATTGCACATTTTCTTCTGATTAATCAACTGGGCTTGAGTCTGTTTCAACTCACTTAGTGCAAGTTCTAGTTGCTCGGTTTTGGTTCTCAGTTGCGCTTCCGACTGCCGCAGAGACTCTTCCAATCGTTTCCGTTCAGCAATTTGTTGGGCAATTTCTTGATTAGCGCCTTTCGATTGCCTGCTTCGCTTAAGAATTTTTTTGTAAATTTTTTCGTCGAGCGATCGCTGATCGGAAGAAGTAGCTGGCGAATGATCACGACTTAGAAACATTGATAACTTACTGAAGTGTATTGCTCACCTTTACTAGTATTCATACTTATAGCCCTTAACAAAGTGATAATATCGAGCAGATCTTGTGACTAAATTTAATAATTTATGTGATTGAAATCACTGTTTTTTTTATAAATAGTTTCTCCAGCTCACTGTTGACCATTGGATGCAACAAAAATAGGGTGAGCAATGCCCACCCTACTGTATTAAGTTATTAATTCAGAGCTAAGAGATTAGCCCAGCAGTGCCTTAGCCTTGGCAACCACGTTATCAACGGTGAAGCCGAACTTCTCCATACAGACTGGACCAGGAGCGGAAGCACCAAAGGTGTCAATGCTGATTGAGACTCCCTCACTGCCAGTGTATTTACCCCAGCCAAAGCTAGTGCCTGCTTCCACCGAAACTCGCTTAGTTACAGCTTTGGGCAATACCGATTCGCGATAGTCTGCATCCTGAGCTTCAAACAACTCCCAACAGGGCATCGAAACCACCCGTACTTTCTTACCCTCACCACGCAACTGCTCGGCGGCATTGACACAGAGTTGGGTTTCGCTACCCGTCCCAATCAGAATAAGATCAGGCGTGCCATCGCTGTCTGAAAGTATATAAGCGCCCTTGGCTACACCCTCAATAGAGGTATTGGGCAGATTGGGCTGTGCTAGCCGGGAGAGAGCTAGGAGCGAAGGCAGTGTCTTATTACCGAATTTCATTCCCCTAGCCGTCTCAATTGCTACCTTGTATGCCCCGGATGTTTCATTGCCATCAGCAGGACGAATTACCAGCAAGTCGGGAATCGCCCGTAAAGAGGCAACGTGTTCAATCGGTTGGTGTGTCGGACCATCTTCGCCGAGCTGGATTGAGTCGTGAGTCATCACATAGATGACACCCGCTTCAGACAAAGCAGAGAGGCGAATCGCCGCTCGCATATAGTCGGTAAACACCAAGAAGGTAGCGCAGTAAGGAATCAGCCCCGATCCATCCAATGCCAGACCGTTGCAGATAGCACCCATGCCATGCTCACGCACTCCAAAGCGGAGGTTGCGATTCTCATATTGACCCTTTTGGAAGTCTCCGGGGAAAGTCTTCAGATAGGTATTGTTGGAAGGAGCCAAGTCAGCAGAACCCCCGATCAGCTCAGGGAGAACGCCAGCTAGAGCATTGAGGACTTTACCTGATTGAACCCGTGTAGCTTCCCCCTTGTCCTCAGGTGTGTAGGTAGGCAGAACCGAATCCCAACCCTCTGGGAGTATAGCCTCATGCATCCGGTGTAGTTCGGCGGCTTCTTGGGGATATTTCTCCTTGTAACGATCAAACAGTTGATTCCACTCGTCTTCTACTTTTGCCCCCCGCTCGATCGCTTTGCGCCAGTGAGCGAACGCATCTTCTGGAATAACAAATGGCTCGTATTCCCAACCCAAGTTCTTGCGTGTAGCCTCCACTTCCGCCGCACCGAGGGCTGCACCGTGGGCATCGTGGCTATCGGCTTTATTGGGTGAACCATAGCCGATCGTTGTCCGAACCTTAATCAAGGTAGGCTTGTCGGTGACTGATTTGGCTGTTTCAATTGCCTGTTGAATCGCATCTAGGTCGGTGTTGCCGTCTTCTACAACCAGGACGTGCCAGCCGTAGGCTTCATAGCGCTTACCAACATCTTCTGTGAATGCCAGGTCGGTGGAACCGTCAATTGAAATGTGATTGTCATCGTAGAGGGCAATCAGCTTGCCTAGCCCCAAGTGTCCAGCTAGGGAACAGGCTTCGCTGGTTACGCCTTCCATGTTGCAACCATCACCTAAGATAACGTAGGTGTAGTGGTCTATAACGGGGAAATCAGGTTTATTAAATTTAGCCGCCAAATGAGCTTCAGCCATTGCAATTCCGACACCATTAGCAAGGCCTTGACCCAAAGGTCCGGTTGTAATCTCGACCCCAGGGTTCATGAAGTTTTCTGGGTGTCCAGGGGTTTTCGACTCCCATTGACGGAATTGCTTGAGGTCTTCGAGGGTGAGATCCTCGTAGCCAGTTAGGTAGAGTAGTGCATACTGCAACATACTGCCGTGACCCGCAGACAGCAAGAAGCGATCGCGATTCAACCAAGCGGGATTTTTGGGATTAAACCGCATAAAGCGATCCCAAAGCACAAACGACATCGGTGCTGCGCCCATTGGCAGCCCTGGATGACCGGACTTTGCCTTCTCTACCGCGTCAATGGCTAGAAAGCGGATAGAGTTGATGCACAGTTCTTCGAGAGATTGGGTTGCAACGGCCATAATTTCTATTTCAAAGACTCTAGGGAACTAAGATTTAACGCAAGACTTGTGTGAGTTAAAACAAGGGTGGCTTTGAGTCCCCCCAAGGATATATCTCATCATCCCATTCTTCGGGATCGATGAGCAAGCCTAGGGACTGATGACTAGGAAACTTAGATGTGTTGAGCATGAAGTTTGAATTTGCCAAAGGCTTAGGACATAACCAAAAAAAGCCTTGAAGCCTTAACTCTCTAAGGATGAGAGATTGTCCTTCAACTGCTCATATTGGGCGACATCCCGCTGCTAATTCGGCGTTTTATTCATTCTTCATGCTTTAACTTCGGATTTTATTGCCTGTATTTCTTGAACGCTAGCGTGACATTGTGACCGCCGAACCCAAAAGAATTGGAAAGTGCCACTTCTACAATTTGATTACGGCTCTGATCGGGCACATAATCAAGATCGCAAGCTGGGTCAGGATTTTTCAAATTAATGGTTGGGGGAATTTGGTCATTCGCTACTGCCATGACAGTTGCTACAGCTTCAATACCACCGGAACCACCTAAAAGATGACCGGTCATTGATTTAGTGGAACTAACTGCTACACGATGAGCAGGCTCCCCTAACGCTTTTTTAATCGCGGCTGTTTCGGTGCTGTCGTTGGCTTGGGTACTTGTGCCGTGGGCATTAATATAGCTCACTTGCTCACCTGTAATCCCCGCATCTTTGAGCGCCAATTGCATTGCTCTGGTCGCACCCTCTCCACCAGGCACGGGTAAGGTCATGTGATAGGCATCGCAGGTCATGCCGTAACCAACGATTTCGGCATAAATTTTGGCTCCACGGGAGAGAGCGTGTTCCAGCTCTTCCAGGAGCAAAATCCCAGAGCCTTCACCCATCACAAAGCCATCGCGATCGCGATCGAACGGACGGCAAGCGCTCTGGGGGGTATCGTTACGGGTAGACAATGCTCGTGCAGCAGCGAAGCCAGCCACAGACAGAGGTGTGACTGCCGCTTCGGTGCCCCCACAAATCATCGCCTGAGCATAGCCGCGCTGCACTAGACGAAAGGCATCCCCGATCGCATTTGAACCCGCCGCACAAGCGGTGACGGTGCAGTTATTTGGTCCTTTTGCACCCGTATGAATAGCCGTCAGACCCGCTGCCATATTGGCAATCATCATCGGAATCATAAACGGACTACACCGATCGGGTCCGCGAGTGAGGTAGATTTCTTGCTGGTCTTCTAAGACCTTAAGACCACCGATACCTGTACCAATAATCGCACCCACTTGTTCTGCGTTCAGGTCATTGATCGCAAATTGAGCATCGGCTAAAGCCTGTTTGCTTGCAGATACCCCAAACTGTGCAAAGCGATCCATGCGCTTTGCTTCCTTACGTTCCATATATAGGTACGGGTCAAAGTGTTTCACCTCACCCGCAATACGGCAATCGTGTCGGGAAGGGTCAAATAAGGTAATCGGACCAATACCATTACGTCCGCTCAACAACCCTTCCCAATACTCAGCGAGAGTGTTGCCTATCGGTGTGATCGCGCCGAGACCTGTAACAACGACGCGCTTTAGTTCAATGTTTGTCATGATGCCAGTACAAAGCGGGCTTACACACCCAGAACGCAGAACTTCCGGTGATTACCGGAATTTTTTAAGCAGGAGTTTCTACTTTATTACTGATGTAGTCTACAGCAGCTTGGACGGTTGCAATTTTCTCTGCCGCCTCGTCAGGAATTTCAATATCGAACTCTTCTTCCAACGCCATCACCAACTCAACTGTATCCAGAGAGTCGGCATTCAGGTCGTTCGCAAAGTTCGCTTGAGGCGTTACGAGATCGGGTTCAACTTCCAGTTGATCTACAACTATTTTCTTAACTTTATCGAAAATCTCTTGGTTCATCAAATCTTCC
>CADCTM010000815.1 GCA_902805485.1 uncultured Coleofasciculus sp.
GTTTGGAAAAACCTTCTAACTAAGGCTCAACGCCAAGCATTGAAGGAGATGGCAGCAATCGAGCAATTGAATCTGTTGAGCCAGGATATTAAGGTAGTTTCGGAGTCGGTGTTGCAAAAATCAGAATTTGAGGAACTGATCGAGGCTTTAGAGTTCGTGCAAACGATTGAGGAGTTTGCCAGCATTACCGAGGGTAGTTCTAGGGAGACTGTTACAGACGCGGTTCTTTACCTTGAATCACCAGCTCAGAAACAGCAGATAAATCGCTGGTTGGAAACTTTAGATTTCCCAGAGTGAGAAAATGCGATCGCGCCGGGGGATTGGAATAATGTCGTGGTGATGTCGCATCGCTAATCGTTCGCGCCTAGCTACTTTCAGCGATAATAGATCGTATCTTGTCGCAGAAGATGTCGCATGACACGACAAAGCCAAAGGTCTAAAGCCGAGCAGTTAGAGATAGTCGTTAAGCTCTTGTCTCGCGGCAAAACTCAAGCCGAGGCGGCGGCAGCGGCTGGGGTTACTACCAGAACAGTTCAGCGGTGGTTTGCTGATCCGCAGTTCAAGCAAAGGCTGGCTGAGGTTGAGCAGGAAACTAATGCGATTATCAAATCCGACCCCGTAGTTTTGACCGTGGTTGATATCCGATCGCAAGTCCAGGAACTACTGGATTATCGAGACAGCCAGCGCTCTTTCGCCGTGGATATGGGGATGGTCGTTAAAAAATCCATAACAGTCCTTCTCCAAGCCGTCGAAAGGTTAGAGCAAAATCCTGATGAAATTAACGTCCGCTCTCTTCCGCAGTTGATGAGGGCGATTGGTGATTTATCAGAGAAAGTCTCTTCTGCCTGGTCGCGATCTGTTGGGCTGGATGATCTGTTGGACAGGGTAGGAGCAAATGAGCCGCAAATTATTGAGCCTAGGTCAGAAGAAGTACGAGAGTCAGCTACCCCTCAATAAGCATCTAAGAGAGAAGCAATTTGATAATGCTTTTGTTTTGTCAGCGTATGCTACCAAGCCCGTTGAGTTTGCTGCCGATATTTTGGGGCTGAGGCTTACCCCTGATCAGGAGCTAATTCTAGATAAACTGATGCATTCGGCTGAGGTCAATGTCCAATCTTCTCACGGGCAAGGCAAAACTATATTAGGTGGAATAGCTGTTTTGCATCATGTTTTTTGTCTTTTTGGTTTAG
>CADCTM010000816.1 GCA_902805485.1 uncultured Coleofasciculus sp.
CACATAAAGCAAGAGCCAATAGCATCTTAATTAAATATCTGGAGACATCTCTAGATAGGCGATCACCAAAACGATAAGCCGTGGCAATAAAGATTAGAAGGAACGAACCAAAGAAAAACGATACAATAAGTTCTCCAAAATCTTGAGCACGTAAGTTAAAAACAGGCAAAAAATTAAGCTGCTTACTGATGCTCAAACCCAGCTTTTCATGGATCTGAACAGTGTCATCAACCAATATATAAAAAAACAGGAGAAACCATCCCAGATAAAGAGCTGAGTGCTTTCGTAGGACTAAAAAACCTAAAACAAGTACAATCCAATACTCTTTGACATATTGAAATATTTCCGCATATCCACGATCTTGTTCAATTGAAAAAGATGAATGACCAGCAAAGCTGGTATACACATGAAGGAGATGAAGACTAATAAAAGCTAAATCTGTAGCTAAGAGCAAATACAAAAGCCTAGTTGGCCAGCTTCTTAAATTTAACTTCACGAGAAACCTCCTTTAATTTTTCATCCGTACAGTATTCAAACCCCAAGAGTTTCTAGCTTGAGGTCGTTTTTCTTTTTTACTTAGGCAATGCTTAGTTTTCTGCGTTAGTTTTAGCTATATTTGTGCAGCGCGCTTGAAAGGCAAAGACTTAACCGAAGCTTAACAATTAGATAATCTTAAAACAATCTAACTTAATAGAGGTTTTTTTTATGTAATAAATAGCTATGATTAAGGGTTGCTGTAATTTAAAGACAGCGCAAGCCCACATCTAAACCGCGACAAACACCTGTAAGAAAGTCTAAATCGAGGGTTTCGATGGTGTCGCTTGCTTTGTGATAATGAGGATTCCGTAACATAGCAGTATCAGTTACCATCATCGCTGGATAACCTTGATCCCAAAAATGTGCATGGTCGCTCAATCGAGTTAGCGGCAGAATTTTACCTCGATTCGGTACAGGCAACCACTCGCTTGGCATCCCAACTTTATGAATATTACGACGAAGATTAATCATGTCAGGAATCGTCCGCAAGTTACCAATTAAAGCAATAAAATTGCCTTGATTTGGGTATAAATATTTCAACCCAGTTGGATAGCGTTGCGAACCCGGATCAGAATTACAATAACCCAGCATTTCCAACGAAATCATCAGACGCAATGGCTGTTTTTGTTGCCGTAACTCGGCAGCATATTCGGAACTTCCCGAAGCTGTAACTAAGCCATATTCTTCCATATCGAAGGCAACAAGTCGGATCGGGTATTTTGTTGGTTGGAGTGCGAAGAGTCGGGCAAACTCTAGTAAGACGGCAACACCGGTAGCATTATCATCGGCGCCAGGGGTTCCCGGTACGGCATCATAATGAGCGCCAATTAAAATCGGTGGCAACTCTCCTTGAAAAAGGGAGGAAGGGGGAGGTATAGGAGGTAAGTTTAAGAGCAAATTTTGATGAGTCTTGCCTCTTACCAAAAACTCATGAGTTTCTACAGTTCCCCATTGTTCTAATTCTTGGCGGATGTATTGTTGGACATAGAAATGCCCGCCGGATGCCAAATATGGATCGCGATCGCGTACGATTTGTTTGAGATGTTCGTGTAACCGTTCCTTTAACTCCAAAGTTTTACACATCCTGCGATCGCAATCAACGCTTAAGGGTTTCGAGCAATTTTCAGCAATTCACCAACCCCATCGTCTGCCAGATGAACCATTGGCGGCGCAACAGGCAGAGGTTGGTGCAGGCGAATCAGTTGGGCTAAAGTTTTCTTCAACTGAGTCCTAGGCACGATCGCATCTACAAAACCATGCTGTAGCAAGTATTCAGAAGTCTGAAAATCATCAGGAAGCTTTTCTCGGAGAGTTTGCTCAATTACCCGGCGTCCCGCAAAGCCAATCGTCGCCTTCGGTTCAGCCAAAATAATATCTCCTAGCATCGCAAAACTCGCCGTCACCCCGCCCAAAGTTGGATGACTCAAAACAGGGATATAAAGCAGTCTATCTTGGCGATGACGCTCCAATGCGCCAGAGATTTTCGCCATCTGCATCAGACTTAACATCCCCTCCTGCATCCTCGCGCCACCAGAGGCACAAACAATCACAACTGGGAGGCGTTGCCTGGTTCCTTGCTCGATCAGGCGAGTCAGTTTTTCGCCCACCACAGAACCCATACTGCCACCCATAAAGCGGAAGTCCATCACACCCAAAGCCATTGGCAAACCATCTAGTTGACCGATACCAGTTTGTACGCCATCTACCAAATGAGTTTTTTCTTGGGTTTCTCGTAAACGATCGCTATAAGGTTTGCGATCGCGAAATTTCAGCGGATCAGAAGGACGCAACTGTTCATCCAAAGGCATCCAAGTATTCGCATCAATCAACTGGCGGATGCGTTCATCACTATAAACCCGCAGATGATGGTTACACTCCAAACAGACCATTTGATTCGCTTGCAGGTCTTTCGTATAAGCCAAGACGCTACAAGCCGGACACTTCGTCCATAGCCCATCCGCAATCTCACGGTCTTGAGGCTGTTGACTACTCGGTTCTGTTTTCCGACGATTTGCAAACCAATCAAATAAAGACATAGAAAATTTTGAATTCCTTAATTGTTATCTCAAACCTCAGCTTGCTCCTCCTCTGGAGAACTCAACAGCAATAAAGCCGTCCATTTGTCCTCAGAGCGAACTTGCAACGCCGCAGGACTACCCGCACCAAAATAAGAAGTGATCCCCCTGTCAAGAATCCGACTGGGGATGTCATGAGCCGCTAGCACCTGCTGCATCAGCTCGGCTTCCCAGCGAGCATTAGTTGTTTTGATTGTTATCCAAGACACAGGTAGATCTTATCAAGATGGTAGTTTTGGGTAAATCATATCGGAATTGAGGCTAGTTCAACGGGAAGAATAGCCGTAGGTAACTCGAAAGCAGCGCCTCACCAAAAAAAACCGTTAAACCCGCACCCATTGCCAAAAATGGTCCAAACGGCATCTGTTGTCGTCGCGAAAGAATGCCCAAAGCGATCGCACCTCCTCCCCCAAACGCCCCAATTGCACAAGCCAAAAACCCCGCTACCAGCACATACTTCCAACCCAACCATGCTCCCATCATCGCCGCTAAATAGGGGTCAGCATCGCCCATTGCTTCTTGTCTAAAAAGCATCGTCCCTGCAACGCGAATGATATCCAGCAACCAAATCCCGACTACAGCACCCACAATCCCACTCATCAGTTGCTGCGCTATCGCTGATGATGGGGACGTTTGGAAAAAACCAACAGTTCCTTGAAACACCAAACCCGCCACTAACCCCGACTGCGTGAGGGCGTTTGGTAAGGTCATCGTATCCAAATCAATTAAAGAAAGCGTCAATAACCAGCTTAAAAAAGCCCAATATCCCAACGTTTGCACAGTAAACCCAAACGTCAAGAACACCAGCAAAAACAGCCCAGCCGCGATCGCTTCCACTATTGGATACCGTACTGAAATCTTGCTCCTACAGTGGCGGCAACGTCCTTTTAAAATCAGCCAACCAAAAATTGGGATGTTTTCTCGTTTTCCCAGTTTGTGTAAGCACACCGGGCAGCGAGAAGGCGGCCAAAGAATTGATAACTTAGCTGGCAGTCGATAAACCACAACATTAAGGAAGCTGCCCAACGCTGCACCCAAAGCCAAGACAATCAAAGAAGTTACACCCAGAGTCAGCGCTTCCATTTGCGATCGCAATGATTAATCACTATTCATTCTGTGACATCCTCCCGACGCTGACCACTATAAGGTACAGCGCAGGTTTCCTGAAATTGCTCCCAGAAGTTCCTGCTCAAAGGGTGGTAACTATGGTACTCGCCTATGGCTCGATAAATCCTCAGCTTTTTCCAGCGCGGGGCGAGGGGGCGAACCTGCTAATAAATTTCCGCCTCAAGCTGACTAAACGGCACAAAACACTCTTGAGGCAAAAGGATCACTTTGCTCCGAAAAATCAGCTTGCCGCGATAAGTAAAGCGGTCGATGGCAACACCATAAGGACGCTGAGTCAGTTCTGGATGAACCTCATAGTAAGTATGGTAGATCTGCCGAGCTGCTCTTAATACAGAGGGATCGAGCAACATCCGTAGCTCCATCTCATCTGTGTAGTTTTCCTGCCATTGCTGTGATGTATACACCACCCGCCCACCTCTATTATTTATGCTCGACTTTAATCTACCAGTGCCATTACAGCAAGCGATCTAGGGGCGTAAAAATCATTGCGCCCATCCTAAAATTAAGACAACGTGAGAGCCTTCATCAGCGCATCTCCCATTGCACGGCAGCCTAGACGATTCATCCCTTCCGACATAATATCGCCCGTGCGATCGCCTTGATCCAAAACCCTCCGCACTGCCTTTTCAATTCGGTCTGCGGCTGTCGGTTGGTTTAAGCCATAGCGTAGCATCATTGCGGCACTCAGAACTTGAGCTAAAGGATTTGCTTTATCAAGTCCAGCAATATCCGGTGCGGAACCGTGAACAGGTTCAAACACACCCAGACCCGTTGCCCCTAAACTAGCAGAAGGCAACATTCCAATACTACCAGTGAGCATCGCCGCCGCATCGGAGAGAATATCGCCAAAAAGATTGCCAGTGACAATCGTATCAAACTGCTTCGGCGCCCTGACAAGCTGCATCGCCGCCGCATCAACATACATATGTGATAGCTCAACATCCGGATACTCAGATGATAGTGCCGTAATGCGATCGCGCCACAACTGCGACACTTCCAAGACATTCGCCTTATCCACCGAACAAAGTCTCTTTCCGCGTTTTTGTGCCGTTTCAAACGCTACTCGTCCAATTCGGTCAATTTCTGATTCAGTATACGCCATCGTATTAACGCCGCGCTTTTCCCCAGTTTCTGTGGTAAAAACTCCCTTCGGTTGACCAAAGTAAATCCCACCTGTAAGTTCACGCACCACCATAATATCTACACCCTCAACCACCTCCCGCTTCAGAGATGAGGCATCAATTAGTTGCGGTAAAATCGCCGCAGGTCGCAGATTGGCAAACAAACCCAAACCCGCTCTTAGTCCCAAAAGTCCCGTTTCTGGACGTAAATGCCGGTGAAGATTAGCCCACTTATAACCACCAATCGCAGCGAGTAACACGGCATCACTCTTGCGGCAGATTTCTAGAGTTTGAGCAGGTAGCGGTTCACCCGTGGCGTCAATTGCCGCCCCCCCCATTAAAGCTTCGGTAAATTCAAAACCAATGTCTAGTTGCTTGCCAATCGCATTTAAAACATCAACCGCAACTGCCATAATTTCCGGCCCAATGCCGTCCCCAGGCAAGAGAGTAATCCGGTAACTTTGTCCCATAGCTGCTTTCATTGCTCCGTAGACACTGTAAAAAAGTGGAATAAATTAAACCCCGATCGCCCTGACCGGGTAATTATCATAGCTGGTACAGCAAGCCTACACCAACTCAGTTGATTACACTTGTTGCATAACAGATCAGCAGACGGGCGATAAGTACAACCAGACAAATATTGTGGCTAACGCCTAATTTATTGTTAATACCTCAGCACTCATGGCAAAAGAATTAGCAATTTCCACCCGTGGACTCACAAAACAATTTGACCGACATATTGCGGTTAATGACGTTGATCTCGAAGTAGAAGCGGGTGAAGTTTATGGATTAATTGGTCCCAATGGTGCAGGGAAAACATCGCTAATTCGGATGTTAGCCGCTGCCGAAGAACCAACAACTGGTGAAATTTATATTAATGGCGATCGCTTATTACGTGATGACAGCAACCAAACTCTAAAGCGTCGCTTGGGCTATTTACCCGATGATTATCCGCTTTATGATGACTTAAATGTTTGGGACTACCTGGACTATTTTGCACGTTTATATCGCTTACCAGGGATACAACGCCGCCGCCGCCTCCAGGAAGTCTTGGAACTAGTGCAACTGACAAACAAGCGTCATAGTCTGATTTCCACCCTCTCACGAGGCATGAAACAGCGCCTCAGCCTTGCTCGGACAATTATTCATGAGCCGATTGTACTGCTTTTGGATGAACCAGTTTCAGGACTTGACCCGATCGCTAGGATGCAGTTTCGGGAAATTATCAAAGTCTTGCAAGAAGCAGGGATGACGGTTTTGATATCTTCCCACGTCCTCAGCGACTTGGCGGAACTGTGTAGCTCAGTGGGGATTATGGAACTGGGCTATCTCGTCGAGAGTGCATCCTTAGAAGAATTTTATCAACGTTTTGGACGCCAGCAAATTTTCCTGTCAACATTAAGTAAATTGGATGTTCTGCAAGCAGAATTGAAAAATCATCCCCAAGTTGCAGACACTGAGGTATTACCAGACGGGCGTCTACGAATTCAGTTTAGCGGAGGACAAGAGGACTGTGCCCAGTTATTGCGATCGCTTATTGCTGCTGGAATTCCCTTAACCGAATTCCATTGCACCCAGGAAGACTTGGAAACTATTTTCCTCAAGCTGGGTCATCAGCAGGCATCATGAACAGTTTTAATTGTTGTTTTACCAACCAATAACCCGATACGGAGACTGAAATAATCATGGCATTGAATTTAGTCAACCAGGTGGGCGAGTGGAACCCCCAACTGTTTCGAGAAATCAAAGGACGACTCAAACCCCGTAATATTCTGATTGCCGTCACTTTATCCCTTTTGGGTCAAATGCTGGTGCTGATGAATTTTGCCAGTCAGCTACCCGTTGCTCATAACGTATTGAGGGCAAGCCCGAATTTTCTTCATCGTTATTGCACAGGTCCTCAGCAAAATTATTCCCCCCCTACCTGTGAGTTAGACGGCTTAGGTAGTGTTGTCATTAATTGGTCGCTTTGGTGGCAAGATGTCTTCATCTGGATGAGTCTCCTTGGCAGCGCTGTGCTACTGATTGCTGGCACATATATGCTGATCAGTGACCTCTCGAAAGAAGAACAACGTGGGACGCTAAACTTCCTGCGTCTGACACCTCAATCCAGCCAGAGCATTTTGACCGGAAAAATGCTAGGAGTGCCAATTCTCCTATATCTTATGGGCTTCCTGGCATTACCATTACATCTTGCGGCGGGGTTATTGGGTGAGATTTCTCCTGGGATGATTCTAGGAGTTTACGCCGTTGTTGGTGCAGCTTGCCTGTTTTTCTACAGCGTCGCCTTGCTATTTGGTTTAACTGGCACTTGGCTGGGTGGTTTTCAAGCTTGGTTGGGTGCTGGCGTCGTACTGATCTATATGTGGACTATGACCGCGATGGCTGGTTATAGCGGCTACTATATCGGTCACTACCCGAGCGACTGGTTAATGTTGTTTAGTCCCTCAGCCTGGATGACCTACCTGAGTGGGACTAATTCGCTGGTGCGCTATCTTGGCAATCCCTCTGACGGCATAACAGTGTTAACAGTTTGGGGCTTACCAGTGGGGGTAAATGCTTGGAGTATGCTGGGCGTCATGTTGCTCAACTATGGTATTTGGACGTATTGGGCATGGGTTGGCTTAAAGCGCTGCTTCCACAACCCCAAGGCAACTTTATTTGGCAAGCAACAAAGTTACTGGTTGATCGCTTGTTTTCAAGTGGTAATTCTTGGTTTTGCTCTAGATCCAAAAGTGGCGGGCTGGCGGAGTTATCCCAAAGGGCTATTTGAGAACTTTCAGATGCTGCTGGTGTTCAACTTGCTGCTGTTTTTATGTCTGATTGCCGCTTTGAGTCCACACCGTCAAGCCATGCAAGATTGGGCACGTTATCGCCATCAGCAGCACCAAGGTCGCAAACGTGGCGTGATCGCGGATTTGGTTTGGGGTGAAAAAAGCCCTGCACTAGTAGCAATTGCCTTAAATGTGGCGATCGCTTCTGCTATCCTACTGCCCTGGATACTGCTCTGGCCGGAGAGTGAATACAAACTCCCTGCGATTTTTGCACTACTCGTGAACATGAGTTTAATTCTTGTTTACGCAGCCGTTGCCCAGCTCATGCTACTCATGAAATCACCAAAGCGGGCATCTTGGGCTGCGGCAACAGTGGGATTATTCCTCGTTGTACCGCCTCTTCTGTTCACCTTCATGTTAAAGACAGGGGAGGTAGATGCAGAGTTGTGGCTATTTTCGGCGTTTCCCTGGATTGGTGTCGAAAAGAGCAGTGCGATGGCTGTCTTTCTTGCGGTTATCGGTCAGTCCCTCACCATGGGTCTTTTGAGCGTACAACTAACACGACAGTTACGCAAAGCTGGAGAATCTTCTACAAAAGCTTTGCTTTCTGGTCGTTTGCCTGTAGCCATTGATTAGGAAAGTTCTTGTCTATTACAGGCTGTGTTTTCAAAGCTTGAAATCCCTTTTCCGGTGTGTCGGCAAACCCGGAGATCCCCCTACCTCCCTTAAAAAGGGGACTAAGAATTCCGGTTCCCCCTTTTTAAGCTGGAGCAAAGCGTGAGGATGAGGAGATTTAGGGGGATCTTTTTTTTGATCGCCTAATTCAATTTCATTGACTTTTTAAGCGCCTTTTTCACTAAGTCTGGAATTTGAGACGGGCGTCCTGCCACGGGCACTTTCACTTTTGTAAAGGCTGCTACTTTATGCTGGGCTGTAGTAGCGTTTGTCACAGGTCCCGATAGTTGGGCGGCAATAATTGCACTGGCATTCGCCACTTGTTTATCCACAGGTGTATTACATCCTGCGACATAGACAATCACAGGTTTATCAATGGTCTGGGCAATATACTGAGCCGTTTCTTCCTCACTGCCGCCGCCGGTACAATCGACTAAGACGATCGCTTGTGTCTCTTCATGGGTGGCTAAAATCTGCAACCACTGGCGAAACGAAGAACCAACGATCGGATCACTGCCCAAGTTGACGCTAATTGACTGTCCAAGTCCGGCATGGGTTAACGCCAAAGCCACTTCGTAGGTTAGTGTCGAAGTGCGGCTAATCATTGCTACCGTTCCAGGGGTATAAAATTCACTTTCTTGAGTACCCAGTAAAACTTTTCCTGGCACAATAATTCCCGAACTTTTTGGACCGACAATTAGAGTATTCGTCGCCTGGGCTTTCCGCAGCAAGCGAATCGTATCCAAGGGGGGAATGCCACTGGTAATGAGAATAATCTGCCGGATACCCGCCTCAATCGCTTCGAGTGCCGCATCCAGTACCCCGTATGATTCTACAAAAATAATCGTCGCCTCAATCGACCCGACCTGGTTAGATGCCTGCTCTACCAAGTCAAACACGGGAAGACCTTGTAATTCTTGTCCTCCTTGACCCGCACTAACTCCAGCCACGATATTTGTACCATAGGCGAGCATTCGGGCGACATGATAGGAAGCCAGTGGTCGTGTAATACCTTGTACCAGGACAGTGCTTGCTGGTGTTAAGTTCATAATGGCTTGAGGAGCAAGGACTGTAGATGTTTAATTGAGCTTAACAATAACAACCAGTTCCTCGATGAAAGTAAAAGTAATCGCTGCTTAAGCTTGAGACTTGGAAAGGGATATGGCGCAAGCCACTGCCTCATCTAAGTCCTCGATCCAGTGTACAGGGATTGCTGCCCAGCCTTCTTTGGTAAAGTCTAATTTCTCGCCAACGAGGCGAATCACAAACTGAGGAAACCCAGTCAGGGAGGCGGATGAGCGCTCAAGGGTTCCAGTCCTGTTAAGGCGTTGAGGCAAGTGGGAGGTTATCGTCGGTTTTTCCACCCACTCTACTCCGTTCAACATTGCTGTTTCCCCAACTCTTGCCAGCAGATAAGTAGCGATCGCTTCTGCGACTTCTTCACTTGCCTCGGTGCTGCTTAAAATATTCACCAAAACAACTTTAATTCCCTCTGTTGAGGCAATTTGCTGTAATGCCTCCTGCAGTTGTTGCACTCCAGACGCGCTTGTCTGAACGTCCCAACTCGCATACCCGTCCACAATCAGACAACTCGCTGGCTTGCCTTTTGCCTGGTAAATTAAATCCAAGGTTGTTGCCGCTAGACAAGTACTGTTACAGAGAATCCCAATATTGCCTTCTGTATCTGTCCAGTTAAGTTCAGTAAGTTGTGACTTGGTTTGTGGTTGGTCTTTGCGGTTGCGAGTCATGGTTCCAAGGGTTGCCAACTCCCCATGCCGTCCAATCGCGTAGTCATTTGCGCTAATCTTGCCATCAAGAGCCATCGCTTCACCAGTAGAACTAATGGCAAGGGGATTAATTTCAATCAAGTCCAAGTCTTTTTGGACAAATAACTGGTACATCTTCTGAATAATCCCACTCACAACTTCGATGAGATTACCTTGAAGTCCCATTTTCAGTGCCAGACGCCGCGCATAAAACGGAGAAAATTCTTGCTCGACTACAACCCGTTGCATCTTTTCTATCACCGCTTCCACGTTGATACCGCCTTGGGAGGAACCCAAAAGAACCGGACGACCCAAGGCATAATCGAGGATGACGGCGAGAAAAAATTCTTGTTCAGCGTCGTAGCGGGATTCTGCTAGCAAAACTTGGGGATATTGACCAAGAATCGAGAGATTAAAAACTGCCCTCGCTGCTGCGATCGCATCGATTGTATTTTCGACGAACCGAATGCCACCAGCTCTACCCCGCCCACCCGTCGGTACTTGAGATTTTAGGACTACTGGATAAGGGATTTCTAAACGCTTCAAGTCTCTTGGATGGTCAATCCGTTGAGAAGGCAACACGGGAATTCCTACTTCACGAAATAATTCTTTTGCTTGGTACTCTAATAAGTCCATAAATTGGATTTTGTTTAAAGGTAAAAAATGCTTAACTCTAGGGCATTAACTGAAGCGAACAACAGAGGCACTCGAACGCGCTCATCGTTTCATTACCCCAGGCGCTCGCTTGTTAATAAAACCGTGCTTGTATTTGAAATTCTTCTTGTGAGCTATCAGGAGCTGCTGTTGCTAGCCTAGCCCTTAGCACTGGTGGAAAAATTTTAAACGGTCATACTGTAATACTATCGTCTGACACAGATTACAGACTCGATAAATGATATTTCAATTTACCAATAGTCAGGAAAAAAGTTTTTCCTTTTACTTGAGGAAGCGATCGCCTTGCTCCTTTAACTTAAGTTTTGTCTACTATTAACCTTTTCTTAAAATAGACTAATTTCAAGTTTCAAATTGTGACGTATCCGACGAACGAACGCGATTTTTCCAATCTTTTTCCACCTGATCAATATGATAAAAGCGCTTCCAGAACCAGTCTAAAAAGCGACGCGGCATGATTTTTGTCATTAAAAACAACATGGTCTTGCCGCCCGTGGCAGCAATGTAGCGGTGACGCGGATGTCGCGCCCTCAGGGCACGAATAATCACCCCTGCCACCCGTTCGGAACTCCAAGCAAGAGGCGCGGTTTGCTGTTCAATTTCTTTAATCGCCTTAATCGCCGCCCGATAAAGTTCTTTTCCAGAGTCTGACACCTTCAAATCAACCTTATCCCCAGAAATCCCAAAGAAATCTGTCTTGACAGGACCCGGTTCAATCACGCTCACTTTAATGTTAAATGCCTCTAACTCCATCCGCATCACATCACTAAGCGCTTCTAAGGCGAACTTAGAGGCACTGTACATCCCCCCTGCCGGAAACGCCAAACGCCCCCCTAGGGAACTAATATTAATAATCCGTCCGCCGCCGCGATCGCGCATTGTCGAAATTAGCGCTTGGCTCAAAACTAATGGTCCATGAAAGTTGACAGCGAACTGCCGTTGTGCATCTTCTGGGGCAATCAACTCAATGGGTCCCATTTGCCCGTATCCAGCATTATTGACAAGGGCATCCACTTGCCCAAAATGCTCCAGTGCCTCTTGTGCTAAGGCTTTGACTTGTTCAAGTTGAGCGAGATCCGTCGGAACAACAAAGACATCAGCGCCGACTTTTCGGCAGTCCGTTGCCACTGCCTCTAGTTTCTCTTTGTTCCGCGCTGCCAGCACCAAACGAATGCCCAAAAACTCAGTGGCTAACCGTCGTGCTAATGCTGCACCAATGCCTGTAGAAGCGCCAGTAATGAGGATAACTTGTTGGGCTAAAGAAACCTGAGTCATAATGGGTTGTTGGTTTTTAGGGGCTTGCGATTAGTGTCTGCTTGTCATCAAGAGAAGACCAAATACTTGTTCAGGTTAGTCAAGCCGAAATGCCGACGCCTATATATAATTTATAATTCCTGCAAAAACTTGTCTTCTCTACCTGCAAGGAGAAAATGGCGAAACTAAGTCACTCAATTAAGCTAGACGTTGGTTGGATTGTGCTATTTAATGGCTTTCCTTAACAATTATTTGATTAAGAATACTAACAACAAATAATAGAATGAGCGGGTTGACTTACTTCTACTATGTAGGCAAGAGTCGCTCTCTGGGGTGAAACCTACCTCAAGTATTAACGACCTGGAACCAACGGTGTGATCCGATGAAAACAGCAACGCGGCCCGATGATTTAGCAGTTTTAGGCAATCTTTTACAAGCAGGATTGCAGTCAAAACTGTCAGAAACTATCCCTGTTCAGGTTCGGTGTCTGCTCAAAGACGAGACGCTGGCAATTTTGGTTCAACACCCACCGGATGTAGTACTTAATCCCCAACAAACGTTTGGCTTTTTAGAGCAAACAATTTTAGCCGAACATTCGTCTGTTGCGCCTCAAGTCCAAATGTATTTGCGGGTTGCAGGAATCAAGCAGGGTTATGCCTCCCACTCGTTTACGGTGCAAGCGGCTGAAAATGTAGCCGCAGCGCCCGGTATCCCAACCCCTCCACCCGCAACGGGTAGTCCGGCGGGAGCAACTAAACCTAGCGAAAACTCCCAGATGCCAGATGCCTCAGAGTTACCTCATCCTTGGGATCAGCCAATTGAAGGGGATAATCTGCCACCCCATGAGCCGCCAGAAGTTGCCTCAACTACCGTGTCCCCCAAGTCCAAACGAGGAATGATTCCGTTGTTTGTGGCGGGGGCTGGTTTCGCGGGGTTAATTTTCTTTACTACGCTGTATTTTCTGACTCGTCCTTGTGTCGTGGGGGCGTGTCAGGTGATGGAGGAAGCTCAGGCATTGAGTCAAAAGAGTACGGCAATTCTGCAAAAGCCTCAATCGGGGAAAGAGGTGCTGGAGGCGCAACAGCAGTTGACACAAGCGATTCAAATGCTGGAATCAATTCCGCCGTGGTCGAGTCAGCATGGCAGGGCGCAAGAACTGATTAAAGCATACAAAACCCAGGCAGAGCGGGTAAATACGATGGTGACGGCGCTGAAAACAGCCGCTAGGGCAGCGAATAAAAGTGGTAATCCGCCGCATCCGCCGTCTCAGTGGGTAGAAGTACAGTCGATGTGGCGAGAAGCGATTTCTCAATTAGAGCAGTTGCCGACAAATAGCAACCTAACTCCGCTGGCTCAAGAAAAAATCCAAGTGTACAAGAGCAATTTAGCGCAAACGAATCAGCGCTTGGTCAAAGAGCGGCAAGCTCAAGTGTACCTTCAAGCGGCAAAGGAGGCGGCGTTAATCGCAGAAGCTCGTCAAGGTGTCGCCCAGTCGTTGGAACATTGGCAATTGGTTTATTCTAGCTGGCAAACAGCGATGATTCGCCTGAAACAAATTCCTCAAGGAACTATGGCATACCAGGAGGCGCAGCAGTTAAAGGCACAGTATCTGCCGAAAATGGCAACCGCACGCGATCGCAAAACGACTGAGCAAATTGCGGCGAATGCTTATAATCAGGGATTGCGACTGGCTCAACAGGCAAAAGCTTCTCAGCTCAATAATCAATGGTCGGGGGCTTTAACAAATTGGCGTAATGCCTTAAATTTCATCAATCAAGTGTCTAGTAATACCTATTATTACGGCAAGGCACAATCACTGGTTGGTTCTTATACAACAGCGCTGAAGCAAACACAAGCTCAATTACAATTGGCTGTGAAATTACAACAAGCTCGGCGCGATTTGAGTCAAACTTGCTACAGCAAAACCAAGGCTTGCCTCTATACAATTGACACCAATATTATTAGAGTGCGGTTGACACCAGCCTATCTCCAAATGGTCAGGCAAACTGCTTTCACTGCCCAAAATAGTGGTGACTCTAAGGCTCAAACTGGTGTTGTTAATCATATCTTGACTTTAGGAGAAGCCCTCGAAGCAATTAGTGATAATGCGCGAATTCCCCTAGAGGTTTACGCCCCGGATGGCAATCTCATTCAAGCACACACCCCAGGAACTTAATCGCGGTATTGTCGAAGTCCAATTTCAGCGTGGGCGTCGATTTCTCAAGGTAGCTCTAATTGAGATTGTGGATTAAAAAATTGCCGTGTCAATCCTTGAGTTACCAGTACCGTTGTCAGCAGGTTAGTAAAAGCAAGCATTAACATAATCAAAATTTGGTAAGACGCGGCATCTAAAGGGTCAATACCACTCAACAATTGACCTGTAATCATTCCCGGTAAAGTCACAATTCCCACAACCATCATTTGGTTCAAGGTCGGAATTAGTCCAGCGCGAATCGCTTCTTTGCGGTACGTTGTCACTGCCTGTTCCCCTGTTGCCCCCAAACTCAGATGAGTTTCAATTTCCAAGCGACTGCTGCTAATTGTACTAACCAATCTTTCACCGGCAATGGCAGCACCGTTCATGGCATTTCCTAATACAATTCCCGCTAAAGGAATCAGATATTGTGGCTCATACCAAGTGTCAGGTTGGAGAATTAATAAATTCGTATAACTCAAAGTCAGGGCACTACTAAAAAATAGTGAACCAAACACCACAGGCAAAAGTTGAGGGATTTTTTTGCCGATCCGATTACGGGCAGTAATGGTTGCAATCGTCAGCATTACCATTAAGACAGCTAAAACAGCGATCGCATTTTTGATCTGAAAAATCACCGCCAGGATGTACCCGACACCCAGTAGCTGGACAACTGTTCGCAGCGTAGCATTGGCTAAAGGCAGTTCCAAGCCCAATTTTTGCCAACTAGATATACCAATTGCGATCGCAATCATCCCTAATGCCCAAACTAAATCGCTTAGGTCAAGCTTAATTAAAGACTCCATCCCTTCTCCTCACTCACTATCACTTCACCACCCAAAGTAGAGTGTGTTCACTCTTCTCGTAACACACCCTCTAGAGACGGGAGTGCATTATGACTTTTGCTTACCCAACACACCTGACATCGACTCCTGTGAAACAATTTGAGAACTTTCCCATTCTCAAGAAATAAAGTGCAGGAATACTCTTGATTCCCTTTTGCCGCAAAATTTGATTTATTAAGTAAAAATTCTAGGTGTAAGCGAGTGAATAAAGTTCCCCCTTTTAACCTGACACGGCAGTATCAAACGATCGCAGAAGAAATCAGTGCTGCTGTTCAGGATGTTTTGACTTCTGGATGTTACATCGGTGGTTCTCTAGTGGAGCGCTTTGAGCAACAGTTTGCTCAGTATACAGGTGTCAGCGACAGCGTGGCTTGTAATTCCGGGACAGACGCCCTTTACTTAGCACTCCGTGCCTTGCAGATTGGTCCAGGTGATGAAGTCATTACCACACCTTTCACCTTTATTGCCACAGCAGAGGTGATTTCTGTGATCGGTGCAAAGCCTGTTTTTGTCGATATCGACGCCAAAACCTTTAATCTGGATATCGCTAAGTTAGAAGCGGCAATTACCAAGCAAACCAAAGCGATTATACCTGTTCATTTGTTTGGACAGCCAGTGGATATGACCACACTAATGGCGATCGCTTCTGAGCATAAAATTGCTGTAATTGAAGACTCTGCCCAAGCCGTGGGTGCCGAGTGGGCAGGGCAAAAAGTTGGTAGCATTGGGCATATTGGCTGTTTTAGCTTCTATCCCACCAAAAATCTGGGCGCTTGTGGCGATGGTGGTGCGGTGACAACGAACGATCCAGTACTCGCTTCTCGGATTCGGATGCTGCGGGAACATGGAATGAGTCGCGTCCGCTATCGCCATGAAGAAACAGGCATCAATAGCCGCTTGGATGCCCTACAAGCCGCGATTCTCGAAATTAAGCTCCGTTACCTCGATCAATGGAATAATGCCCGTAGTGAGATTGCAGCCAAGTATCAGGAGTTGTTGCAGCCACTGCCAGGGGTAGTAATTCCTCAAGAAGCTTCCGGAGGACGCGCCGTTTGGAATCAATACACAATTCGTTTAACAAAAGACGGTAATGACGGTTATCGAGACAAGGTACGCGACCAGTTACAGCAGCTTGGCATTAGTTCCACGGTTTATTATCCGCTACCGTTGCACTTGCAGCCCGTTTATCAAGATTTAGGCTATCAAGTTGGTCAATTACCAATTGCCGAACAAGCTTGTCACGAAGTACTATCTCTGCCAATGTTCCCAGAACTTTCCTTTGAGGAACAACAGCAAGTGGTTTATGGATTGAAGGATTGTATTAGTTAGTAGTCATTAGTCAATAGTCATTAGTTCTTTACCAATGACTATTGACCAATCTTTTAAACCCGAACTCCCACCAATTTAACGGTTCCTAACGCTTCAACCAAGCTGCGAACGGCGGCAACCATTGCCACTTCGTCATTCAACTGGTTGATTGCACTGCCGACACCAACACCCGCAGCACCAGCGGCAATTGCCATCGGGACTGTGACGTTTGATAAACCGGAAGCACACAGCACAGGCACCGACACGGCGCGAGAAATCTCATAAGCTGCTGCTAAAGTGGGTCCGGCTTTTTCAATTAAGCCCAAAGTCCCGGCGGAACGGGGTTTACTGATGACACCGCCTTCGGTTTGGATAATGTCAGCACCCGCTTGCACTAAGTCTTCTGCCAGTTGCACTTGCTGATCTAGCGTCAGAATGTGGGGAACGGTAACGGATAAGGTGATATTGGGCAAGAGCGATCGCGTTTCTTGAGTCAACGCTAGTACTTCTGCCGCTTCAAATCGCCGCCCCTGAGCATAAAAACTATCAAAGTTACCAATTTCAATCAGATCAGCACCTGCTTGGACGGCGCGAACAAATTGATTCGGTTCTACGGCGGACACACAAATTGGTAAACTTGTCAAACTGCGTACCCGCTTCACCAAGTCAGGGTCAACAGCGATATCCACAAACGTTGCACCACCTCGATCAGCCGCTTTGACAATTGCCGCGACACTGTTGGCGTCAAAGTTATTCAAGCCGCTAATGACTTTGAGGACTCGGCTCTGCTGGAATGCTTGCTGTAGTGTAGGATGCATTGTCATATTTGCGTTTAGTCCTTATTATCAACTACACCTCCTGAATGTTTTCTCATAAAGGAGTCTGTCGAAAGGCAAAATTTTTACCTAGACTAAAAGCATACTGGAGATCGCGCCTTATCCTGCTCTTGAAGATTTATGAATTTTCCGCCTGGGAATTTATCTTCGTTTCATTCTGATGTTTTGCAGCAAACTGAATTAGGTCAGTTGTGCGGCCAGCAGCAGTTATTTCGCGATCGCTACGAAATATTGCGGATGCTGGGTCGAGGTGGTTTTGGGGTGACATTTCTTGCCAAAGATATCTCATTACCCGGCGATCCTTTATGCGTCATCAAGCAATTGTGTCCCAAATTTAGCGAACCGACGGCGTTAGAAAATGCCCGTAAGCGTTTTGAGAGAGAGGCAAAAACCCTGGCAAAGCTAGGTAGTCACTCGCAAATTCCCCTGTTGCTGAATTATTTTGTTGCTAACGGTGAATTTTACCTAGTTCAGGAATATGTGCGCGGCGCTACCTTAGCAAGGCTAATTAGGCGTAGTGGTTGCATCTCAGAAAATGGCGCCAAACGATTTTTGCGCGAAATGCTACCCCTATTGCAGTACATTCACAAGCAGCAGGTGATTCATCGAGACATCAAACCTCAGAATATTATTCGTTGTCAGGACGATGGCAGACTTGTACTTATTGATTTTGGGGCAGTGAGGGAAGAAATTGCCAATGCAGGGGATACGAGTATGAAAATGCCAACTACCCAGTTCATCGGCACGGTAGGATTTGCACCCCCAGAACAATTTGCCCTGCGTCCCGTTTTTGGCAGCGATATTTATGCTTTGGGAGTTACTTGTCTTTATCTGTTGACAGGCAAAAGTCCTCTAGATTTTGATGCCGATCGCAAAACCGGGGAAATTTTATGGCAAGACTCTGTGCAGTTGAGTAAGCCCTTTGCCAAGATTTTGGGCAAAATGCTGAAAATTTCTCTTCAAGAGCGTTATAAGTCTGCTGAACCGATTCTGCGGGTGCTTAATCAAGACGTTCCCCAAGACGATTTAGCCCATTGTTTGGCAAGACAAAACCAACCGATTGAAGATGAAATGACATCTTCGGGTGATGGCAGTGGGACTCCCCGTTCCCCGGCAGCCAAAGCCGCGATCGCGATTCGAGATTGGAAAGACCGACTGCAAGCCAGAGAAGAGCGGCGTAATCGGGAAAAAATTGATAAACTCCTGAGTGAATCGTCAGGTAAGCCTTCTTAAGTCCCGATTAAAACGCTCAATTAGCGGCTAACTGAAGGAATCTTTAACCATACGACAAGCTAAGTTTCACCCAGCATGATGAAAACCTCAATTGAGACGTTAAAAAAGGGGCTACTGACGCTTTTTCTGAAGTCTAATTGTCCTTTATGCGATCGCCCAACAGAAGCCGAGTTTTGTGAATATTGCCAGCGGCAGTTGCAACGTTGCCAACTGAAAAATCCCAGCCATTTTTGGCAAGCTGACTTGCCTGTATTTGTTTGGGGGGCTTATGGTGGCATCTTAAAACAAGCGATCGCTGCCTTAAAATATGAAAATCAACCGCAACTTGCCCGTCCCCTCGGTCAATGGTTGGCTCAAGCTTGGTTACAATCACCGGCTGCCAATCGCGGTAAAAAATTAACAGTTGTGCCAATTCCCCTCCATGCTTCTAAACTCCAACAACGCGGGTTTAATCAAGCAGAATTGATTGCTCGCAGTTTTTGTGACTTCACCCACTACAAACAGCAACCCTTGGGTTTAGAACGAATTCGGGCAACCGACGCACAGTTTAGTTTATCACCGCAACAACGAGAGCAAAATGTTGCTGATGCCTTTATTTTGGGCAAAAGTTTAGTTCAACATCCGCCGACTTTACCGGTGCTATTAGTTGATGATATTTACACAACTGGGGCAACAGTACGTTCTGTTGTTCAAACCTTACGCAGGCAAAAAATCGAAGTTTATGGGTTAGTTGCGATCGCTTCCTCACATAAAAGCTAGAAGGTGTTTTCACATTTTTCGGTATTGCTTAAATCTTGTCACTACCTAAATCTCCTTAATCAATGGCACTAAGAGTGGCTTCGTACTTCGCTTCTCTGTAAGGGAAAGGACACTTAGCGACGCAAGCCTTTCGCCCTTCTTAATTTCTGTTCGCCAACGACAAAGGCAAAGGGCGTATGGCATACGCCCCTACAACATAAGTATTAAGCGATAGCGCTGCTGCTCTTCAGATCGCCTTTTACAACTTCACCTCTTCAACTTTTGGCTTAGATGATTTCCCATGAAAATGTATGCCGATAAATACGTCATACATGAAACTCCAAAAATTCTTGCTTTCCAACAAACCTAAAGATTGCTCACAACCTTTTTCATCTAATAAATGCTTAGTCGCATAATAAGCTGGTTGATACTTATACCAGGGAATAGACGGCCATAAATGATGAATTAAATGGTAATTTTGCCCACCAATAAGTAGGTTTAAAATTCGGTTCGGATAAACCCTTGCATTCAACCAACGATCTCGTGATTCGTGGGGGCGATGCGGCAAATAATCAAAAAACAACCCTAAGGCAAACCCGACTACTGCCGTGGGAATAAACCAAAAATTGAGGACATAGCCTAAAAAGTCGTACTGACAAGAAATATAAACAATACCGATTACAACTAATCGGCTCAAAAACCATTCTAAAAGTTCATACTTCCGCCATAACTGACGCTTGAAAAAGAAAACTTCGTGATATAAAAACCGCACACAAATTAACCAAAGCGGTCCCCCGGTTGAGACATAATGATCCGGGTCATTCTCTGGATCGTTAACATGAGCATGATGCTGCAAATGTACCCGCGTGAATACCGGGAAAGCAAACCCCAACATCAGCGCACTACCATGCCCCATCACCGCATTCATGATCCGATTTTTGTGTGCCGCATTATGACAAGCATCATGAATTACCGTTCCCGCCAAGTGTATCGCCAGCACATTCATACAAAAGCATAAAGGATCAGGCCAATGCCCAAGCCAGTAACCGCAGTTAGAGATTATGAGTAATGCGATCGCTACAATAAACATCAGTAGCGTTGGATTAAAGTCACTGGGTGGACCAAGGAATTCTCTGGGGACTGTCAGTGGCTTCTCGGTCGCCAGCATTGTCGTTTTTACTCCTTACTAGTATCTTTTGGTAGTATAAGATACCTGAGCCGGATGATAAAGATTTGTGAACGTCAGGGCATTTAATTGCCATCAGTGGCGGATTTTGAAAAAGTCAATAAACTCTTCTTGCGTAAATAGTTCCCCCTCACCTACTTTCTTGAGAGGAGAACCGAGAAGAAAAATAAAACTCCTTTAATTCTCCCCTTCTCGCCGCCTGGGGTAAGGGAGCGAGGGGGCAATTACCTAAGACTTTAACTTTTCTACCGTCCCCACTGAAAAATTGTCGCCCCCCAAGTTAGCCCCGCACCAAAGCCAGCAGAAGCAATAGTATCGCCCGCTTGAATTTTCCCTTGCCGCACTGCTTCATCCAATGCTAGGGGAATAGACGCCGCCGAAGTATTGCCATAGTTTGCCAGATTACTAATAACCTTATCAGCCCCAATCTTAAGGCGTTGGGCGACAGCATCAAGAATCCGTTGATTTGCTTGATGCAACAGCAGCCAATCCACCTCGCCAGAAGTAAGATTTGCCCTAAATAAAGCTTTTTCGATAACTTCCGGCACTTTTTGCACAGCAAAACGATAAATTTCCTTACCGTTCATTGTGATTGGCTGATAAGTGCCTTGACTAACCGTTACCCCATTGACAATTTCCTTGACTTGTGCATTGTAGGGGAGTTGAAGGCTTTTATTGAGAGTGCCATCGCTGCGAAGTTCAAATCCTAACAAGCGATCGCATTCATTCGCCTGCATCACAATTGCCCCAGCGCCATCCCCAAATAATACACAACTCCCCCGGTCTGACCAATCCACCCAGCGCGAGAGAATATCTGCCCCAATCAGCAAGACATTGCTGTAAACGCCAGTGCGAATAAATTGAGCCGCCGTTACCATCCCAAAGATAAACCCAGAGCAAGCGGCAGTCATATCAAAAGCAACCGCTTGAGGGGCGCCGATTTGGTGCTGAATGTTGCTGGCAGTGCCAAATAAGTCATCTGGCGTCGAAGTGGCGAGGATAATAAGATCCAAGTCAGTTGGTTTAATACCTGCCATAGCGATCGCATTTTGAGCCGCTTGAGAAGCGATCGCACTTAAGCACCCTTGAGCATCCATCAGACGCCGCTGGCGAATTCCCGTGCGCGTCGTAATCCACTCATCAGACGTTTCCACCACCTGACTAAGTTGATAATTATCAACAGCAACGTCTGGTGTTGCGGAACCGCTTCCAGTAATAGCAATGCCTATCCCTAATTGATTCAACGCTATTCTCCATCCGTTGCTGGACTATTCACAGGATCAAGGAGGAAGCTGCCATGCCCAAAGGCGGGAGCTTCAATTAAAAAAGAAACATTAAAAAGGGAATTGTAATTAATCATTTTTAATTAACTTGTTAACGCTTCACTCCTATTCCTCACTGTGACGGCTAGCGGCTGATTGGCGGGAGCGTTTGAAATCTTCCGACTGAATCCGCTCCAATACCTGATTATCGATCGCTTCTTTTGCCAAGCGAATCGCATTAAAAATCGAGGGAGCCTGAGAGCTACCATGACTAATAATACAAACACCCGCGACGCCCAAAAGCAAACCACCGCCATGTTCAGCATGGTCAATCCGCTGCTTAATCCGTTTCAGGTTAGGCTTGAGAAGCGCCGTACCAATTTGACCGGATATTCCTTGAGGCAGTTCCTCCCGGAGGATTTGCAGGACAATTTCTCCTACAGCTTCGGCAAACTTGAGCAAAACATTGCCGGTAAAACCATCGCAAACAATTACATCAAAATTACCTGAAAGCACATCCCTGCCTTCGGCGTTGCCTACAAAAGAAACCCTGGGATTTTCTTGCAGCAATTGATGAGTGCGGAGTGCTAAATCGTTCCCCTTCGTGTCTTCTTCGCCAATATTCAGCAATCCGACCTTGGGTTCACTATTTCCCAACACGTACTGACTATATACCGAACCCATGACCGCAAATTGATCCAGATACTTAGGGCGACAATCAACATTCGCCCCTACATCCAGAATAATCACAGGCTTACCTGCCACCATTGTCGGCAATACCGCACCAATAGCAGGACGATCAATGCCTTTAACACGACCTAAGCGTAGTAAAGCTGCCGCCATTGCTGCCCCAGAGTGACCCGCCGAAACCACTGCATCAGCACGTTTCTGCTTGACCAAATCCATTGCCACATTAATCGAAGCTTTGGGTTTGCGCTTCAAGCCAACCAACGGCTCCTCGTGCATATCAATAACACCTTCAGCGGCAACAATTTCCAGGGGACAGGAATCAGTATGTTGCTTGATCGAGGATTCAATTGCTTGAGGATCGCCAACCAACAAAACATCCACGCCCAACTCTGCCTGTGCCCTAATAGCTCCGGCAACAATTTCGGCGGGGGCGTGGTCCCCTCCCATAGCGTCTATTGCGATTCGTGCGCGAGTCGATGCCATTGCTAAAAAGTGATAGAAACCTTCACGCATTCTACCAGAAGCACTCCACGCAACATCCAACCTGATGTAATCTACCTGACAGTGGAGAATGAAGAGGGTAGTGGAGTGATGCTGGTAGCAATCAGCACTTTTTTAACTTGGTTGAAAGCTGATGTAAACTAAATTTCCCCCCTATTTGGGCAGCAAGCGCTTTGTCAAGAAACCTTTTTAATGTGTCGCCAATTCTTTAAAATGAAGCACCGTGGACGAAAGATCGTGATGTTACAGCGATTTTGCACTGGATTAATTGCCTCTGGATTAGTGGCTCTCCTGCTGAGATTTGTGGGTATGGAATCCGCACCTCCCCAAAGGGCGCAAGAATTAGCGTGGCAGAAGCTGCCTATATTTGCCCTTCAGACTGATCCAGACCCCTTAGCAGAAGCGACTGTGCGTCAGTTTCTGCAAGTTTGGAGTACAAAAGGAGCGCCTGTGTCTCAAGGGGTGTGGATTCAGTCTGGGTTAAGCATCCTGGCGGATCACCAGGGTAAAGTGCCTCTCCCGGCAGCTTCGTTAACAAAAATTGCGACAACCCTGGCAGCACTTGACAAATGGGGACCCAGCCATCAATTTGAAACCTTGGTGAGTGCCACGGGACCTGTGAAAGATGGGGTAGTGCAGGGAGATTTGGTGATTAGTGGTAGTGGAGACCCTTTCTTTGTGTGGGAGGAAGCGATCGCTGTTGGTAATAGCCTCAATCAAATGGGTATCCGCCGCATCGCTGGCAATCTAGTCATCGCTGATGCGTTCTATATGAACTATGAGGTTAACCCAACGACAGCCGGTCAACTGCTGCTGAAAGCCCTCAACAGTAGCTTGTGGACGCCGGAGATTGGGGGACAGCATGGGATGATGCCGCCAAAGACTCCCAAACCGCAAATCGCGATCGCGGGTTCTTTGAAAATAGCAACGGTTCCGATTCCTAAGACGTTCTTGTTGTTGCGCCACCATTCTCTACCTCTAAGCGAAATCCTTAAGGAGATGAACATCTACAGCAACAACGAGATGGCAGAGATTTTGGCGAGAAACTTGGGTGGCCCCCAAGTGACTGCTCAAATGGCAGCCAAGTCTGCTGATATCCCCTTGGAGGAAATACAGATGGTTAATGGTTCTGGGTTGGGTGTGGAAAATCGCATTTCACCCCGTGCCGTCTGTGCAATGTTGACGACGGTTGAACACTTTTTACAAGGTCATAAGCTTAATGTTGATGATATCTTCCCAGTTGCTGGACGGGAACATCGGGGGACAATGCAAGCCCGCAAACTCCCTCTTGGGACGGCTGTAAAAACGGGAACGCTTAATACTGTGAGTGCTTTGGCGGGAAGGATGCCTACACGCGATCGCGATCAGGTTTGGTTTGCGATTATCAACTGGGGTGGGGATATCGAAGGGTTTCGGGTTCAGCAAGACGAATTCCTGGCACGCCTCTCTCAAGGGTGGGGACTTTCACCGACGGTTAATGTCAGTGCTAGTTCAGATGACCCCCCGCTGGGTGATCCGACTCGTAATGAAATAATTTCTGGTGTTTAGGCTTAGCTGTACAAGCCGGATTTGACATTAAGAGGGATTTACCACACGACC